>NZ_JAYUPA010000895.1:0-2999 GCF_043760365.1 Armatimonas sp. | reverse complement strand
TAGGCCATTACCAGCGGTAGTCCACGGTTTTCAGAAACACTCGTGAGAGCACCATGTGGCCTGTCGGGGAGGGATGGACTTTATCGCCCGCTAGGGTGCCAAACGCGACGCTCTGGAGTGCTTTGTCGTAGGCGGCTTGCGTGTCTCCGAAGCGGCAGCCGGTCTCCTTGGCAAGCTTGCGGACGAGCTTTCCATAGACATCCATCTGTGCGCGCATGGGCTGCGCTTTATCGGGTTCGATATAAAACGGTGTGAGGAGCGTGATGCCTTTAACCGTTGGGCGGGTCTTCTCGATCAGCTCGCGGTAGGATTTCTCGAACTCCTCCGGGAAAACGCTGTCCGGGTTGTTGGTGCCCGAGAACTGCCGCCAGACATCGTTGGTGCCTATCATAATGCTCAGCCAGTCCGGCTTGAGATCCAGGACATCTTTTTGCCAGCGCGAGACTAAGTTCCGAATCGTGTTTCCACTAATGCCCGTGTTTAAGACCCGAATCTTGCGCTCCGGGTAGGTTGCTCCGAGAAGCGCATTCACTTGTGCCGGGTAGCCACCCCCAAGCCCACCCCCTTCGCCGACAGGCCGCGCCCGTCCCGCATCCGTAATCGAATCGCCGATAAAAAGCAGTGTCCCACTGTCAATCTTCATAAAGCTCCAACTCCTCGTAAAAAGGCACGGGCAAGGGTCATGTGCCCCACCGGGCCGGGGTGAATCCGATCCCACGCAATACTCGCCGGGTGGCTGTGTGCAAGAAGCGCATTCAAGGCGGCCTGCGTGTCCACGAAAATCGCCTCGAACTCCTCCGCAATCTCGTGCACCGCAGCGCCGTACTCGTCCATACGCGCACGCATGGCATCATCGGGATTGGCTTCGATCATAAACGGGGTCATGAGCACCAGGCCCTTGAGCTTGGGGCGCGTTCGGTGGCAGAGGTTCCAGAGTGTCTCGCTGTACTCCGCAAGCGGCACGGCGCGTTCCGGGGCGAGTGGTGCATCGAACTGTCGCCAGACATCGTTGATCCCGATCATCACGCTCAGCCACTCGGGAGCTAGATCGGTCACATCGGACTTCCAGCGGGCGGCGAGATCCCGCACCGTGTTGCCGCTGCTGCCGACACTTCGGACACGGATCTGGCGTTCGGGGTAAGCTGCCCCTAAAATCGCCGCCACATCGCGAACATACCCACTGCCGATATCTCCCCAGCTCCAGGGGTTGGCCTCACCAACGGGGCGGGCACGGCCACAGTCCGTGATCGAGTCGCCGATAAAAAGTAGATTCGAGTTGGCTTCAATGCGCATGACACCTGCTTCGGCAAGACACTTACTATTTCCTGCATCAGATTTTGCTTGTCCCCCGTTTTTACGTCCGTTTGTCCCCGGAGCCGTCCTTGAGCGTGCGCGAAAATAGAGCCATGATGAGAAAACAACTATCCATTGCCCTAGTCGCACTGGCGCTACTGCTCGGCTCCTCTTCGTCGGTTCTGGCCTTCGACACCGGCCATCACTCCGATCTCACGCGTGAAGTGCTCAATGAGTTCGGGTTTGGCTCTACCTCCATCAAGATCGCGCAGGTCGAGAACTGGATGGTGGACTACTACACCAACGCGCCCGGCACGGGTATTAAAGAGGACCTCGCAAAGCTCCACTTCGACGACCTGGAAAACGGTGAGCAGATCAGGCACTACTGGGGAGTGCTGGCCAGCAATACCCGCACGGCGGTGCAAAAAGCGGCCTCTGAGGGCAACGCCATGAAAGTGCTCGCCCTCATCGGGATGTCGCTTCATGCCGTTCAGGACTTTTACTCCCACTCCAACTGGGTCGAGATTCGCGGTAATCCGAAATCAGGCTACGACTGCACAACCTACTTCGATGCTCCCAAGGCAGTGGGCCTGCGCTCGGGACACTACCCCAACGCCTCGCCCGTCACGGACAAGGACCATGGCGATTACTACGCGGGGATGAACCACGACTCCTACAACCGCCCAAACTGGGATCGGGCCTATGTGGCAGCCTACGCAGGATCGGCGCAGTGGGTTGGGGCGATTAAGAACTGGGCTGAAAAAGCGCGTCCTGGAATCTGGGACGAGGTGCAAGATATTCCGGGTAAGGAGTTTCAGGCCGCGCTCGACAGTGATCTCAAAGCTGCCTACCAGCTCTCGGCGTGGGTGTTGACGCTCCGTGACAACGGCCACTGGAAAGGCTGGGGAAGTGGCAGTGGCACCGAGTTTGGGAAAGCAGCGGCAAGCTATTCCGTCGCTATTTCTCCCCTTGGCGTGCATTTTGTCGTGAATCATTGGCACCGAGAGCTGACGGTTGGGCTCGGTAAGTCCCTGATTAGCTCGCCGGATCTGCCCACAATGCCCACGTTTCCGCTGACCCGCCGCGCTGTCTATATTCGAACGACGCTCGTTGAGGAGCTCCCTGTCGACTCCGTGAGCGACAAGCTAGATCAGCTCTACAAACCTGATTTCTTCGCTCGAATTCGGGTAGACGGCCTGACATTTACGGAAGCGATGCGCGTGGACACCTCGTCGTTTGTCCCACACTGGATCACACTGACCTTTATCCCGAACTATAAAGAGAGCATTCCCGTTCGCTACGAACTCTTCGATGAGGATGGTTTTAGCGATGAGGTCTGCGACATCAACCCGAGTGCGGACAAGACTCGGCTTGACTTCTCGGTCAACCTGAAGACCTTGACTCTTTCCGGAGATCTAACAGGGATTCACCGAACCAGCGACACGGCTGCGAGCAGTGAAGGGGCAAAGCCCCAGAAGGGCCGCGCCCGCATCAAGCTCCTGGTGACCACGGTTCCACTGACACGGTAACGATTAATGACACGGTAACGATTGAATCGTCCGGGCGGTATAATGGCCTGTTATGCCTAAACGCCTCGCGCCTGCCGGGTTTTATCTCCTGGCAGGCGTTATTGCTGTCTCTGATCAGGTTGTCAAAGCCCTTGTCAAGGCCCAGATTCCGCTCCATACGTCGGTGCCACTCTGGCC
>NZ_JAYUPA010000894.1:0-8508 GCF_043760365.1 Armatimonas sp. | reverse complement strand
TGCAGAGGGACACTGCCCAGAATCCCCCTGAACCTTTTTTCCTGGATCTGGATGGCTCCCCACTCCCTCTATTTGGATCGAGCGACCCCCATTTCCTGAGGGCGGGCTTCCTACGCTCGCCTATCGGCCTGCGGAGCCTCTCGGTTACGCCTCGCATAGATCTGCCGGTAGCACTGATTCTGAAGCTACGGGCACTCTTTGGCGTAGATCCCCGCGCTGAGGCAATTGCCTATCTCCTGACCCATCAGGTTGTCGGCGCACGGGAGCTGGCTCGGGCTACAGCCTGTGCCTCTGCAACGGCCCACGCCCTTCTGAAAGCGCTTCATACAGGCCAGTTTCTCGTTGGATCAGGTCGCCAGGGTTACGCTCTGGAGCGATCCCGCTGGCAGGCGTTCCTGTTGGGTGGGCTGGATCGTCCCGTGCCAGAGTGGATTGCCTGGAGTGTGGTTCTGCCCACGCTTGTCAGTGCGCTAGAGACGATAGCCGATGGGAGCTTAGGAAGCTCCTACTTGCGCTCCTCACGGTGGCTGCGTCTCGATGCCTCTCTCTGTCATGCCTTGAAAGGTTCGGGTCTATCCAACCCCTTCGCAATCCCGACAGGGATTGATGAAGTCGGGCACGCACTTCCCGAGCGCCTGCACCGCCTTTCGATGGTCTTGGCAGGTGGTATCCTGTCATAACCCTCTCACAGAAAGAACCGTGGTCTCTAGCCGATAATACAACCAAATCCATGCTAATCTTACACGCGAGCGAAGAACAAGGCTCCCTTCTGATCTGGGGCGAGCAATCCGAGGCGAGAGCGAAAGCGCCCCTATCTCCCTACGATCCCGGCGCAAAGCGACTCGCAGAGGTGCTACGTCTCTACACATCTGCATCACTGGCAAGACATGCCTGGAAAGCGAATGCGTTCTTGCCGACGGTGAAGGGACAGCCCTTGCCCAGTAGCCCCCTGCTGAGCGAGACACCCGAGGGTGTACCGACACTGATGCCCTGGCAAGTGACTGCGCTTCCCCTGGATGAAGCCGAGTTGGTTGGAGTGCTCACGGCCTGCCAGGAAAAAGAAGTGCTGGAGCCGGGTGTTCGCCTCGGAGCCTCGCTAGCGTACTGGGCCACCGTTTTTCGCTTCGCCACTGCGCTCACCGTGCACCAGCAACTCATTACCGGTGTAATGGAGGAAGAAGGCGAGTGGTTTGCTCAGTGGCGACCCGTCTTCACGGGGGAGGATGCACGCCGCTTTGCGGCGCTTGCAAAAGCCATGCCCGGTGCATGCCGCGCTCTCACCCAGGGGAACGAGTCACCCCAGAAACCCGCAAGTCAGGTGCTGGAGCGAGTGCTCACCCGGCTCTGCGACACACTGGTTCGCCCCAGCACAAGCCCCAAAAAGCCACGGGAGTTCGCCAGCCTGCACCACCAGTGGCTCCATGCCCTGCAAGCAAGCAACAGTCAGCTCACAGGGGAGGCGAAAGCCCTGACGGAGTTTGCCGCAACCGTGCGCTCCTGGCAGCGCCCGCTGTTTCTCTCACTGGCCTCACCGTTTCGCCTGTGCCTACGTTTGGAAGAGCCTCCCCACGATGCCCCGGAGACCACTCCCTGGCAGGTGCACTATCTCCTTCAGTCCGCCGCCGACCCGAGCCTGTTTGTTCCCGCCGAAGCCGCCTGGAGCGGAAAAGCCGCACTGTCATCCCTTCTCAGCGTGCCGGGGTTCCGCCCCAAGGAGTTTCTCCTCACGGCTCTCGGCGAGGCATCGCGCGTCTGTCCTGAAGTCGGCCAGAGCCTCAAGACACCGGCGACCACAGGCTTTGCGCTTTCCCTCTCTGGAGTACATGGCTTTTTGACCGAGCGAGCCGCGCTTTTAGAGCAGACTGGCTTTGTGGTGCAGCTTCCCGGCTGGTGGACAGGACGGCAGCGCCCCAGGCTTACCAGCCGGGTTACGGCGAAGAATCCCAAGATGCAGGGGAGCAAGAGTGGCCTCACCCTAGAGAGCCTTGTCGCGTTCGACTACGAGCTCACGCTGGCGGGAGAGTCTCTTACGCTGAAAGAGCTGGAGCGCCTCGCCAAAGCCAAGCAGCCTCTGGTGCGGGTGCGGGGCCAGTGGGTGCAGCTCGACCAGGCGGAGCTGCAAAAAGCCCTCGCGTTCTGGAAGAGGCAAGACGGCAAGGAACTCTCTCTGAAAGACTTGATTCGCCTGAGCCTGGGCGTGAGCGAGCTTCCCATAGAGGTGGAGAGCGTGAGTGGTGAAGGAGAAGTGGGCACACTGCTGGCACGGCTCACCGGCGAGCAAGCGCTAGAGCCGCGCCCCACTCCCGAAGGCTTTACCGGAGTCCTGCGCCCGTACCAAGAGCGCGGCTATGCCTGGCTACGCTTTCTCACCGATCTGGGGCTGGGAGCCTGCCTGGCTGATGACATGGGCCTGGGAAAGAGCGCACAGACCATCGCGCTACTTCTCGACTCGCCCAAACCCAATCTTATCGTCTGCCCGACATCCGTGGTGGGAAACTGGCAGCGTGAGATCGCACGCTTTGCCCCCTCGCTCTCGGTTCTGGCGCACCATGGCCCGGAGCGAGCACACGGCAAAGCGCTGGAGAAGGCGCTGGGCGAGTGCGATATTCTGCTCACCAGCTACGCTTTATTGCACCGAGACAGCGACGAGTTGGCAAGCTATGTCTTTACCGGCGTGGTACTAGATGAGGCGCAGAATATCAAGAACCCGGAGACGCGCCAGAGCAAGGCGGCAAGAGCGCTCCAGTCCCAGTGGCGTGTGGCTCTCTCGGGAACGCCTGTCGAGAACCATGTTGGTGATCTATGGGCACTCTTTGAGTTTCTCAACCCCGGCTTACTCGGCTCCGAGCGTGCCTTCAAGAGAGACTTCTATCTCCCCATCCAGCAGGAGCGCGACGAAAGCGCGGCAACCCGCCTCAAGCAGCGCACCGGGCCGCTGATCCTTCGGCGCATGAAGACCGACAAAAGCATTATCTCAGACCTGCCCGACAAGATCGAGCAAGACGCGTTCTGCCCTTTGACAGCAGAGCAGGCCAGCCTCTATGAAGCCGTGCTGCGCGATATGACCGAGCGCCTGGAAGATGCCGAGGGAATTGGGCGCCGTGGGCTGATTCTTTCGACCCTGATGAAGCTCAAGCAGCTCTGCAACCACCCGGCGCAGTTTCTCGCAGATGGCTCCCCGCTGGCAGGGCGCTCTGGAAAGCTGGAGCGCCTGACAGAGCTTGGCGAGGCGCTCTTGGCCTCCGGGGAGAAAGCCCTGATCTTCACCCAGTTCGCCGAGATGGGGATGCTCTTGCAGAAGCACCTGCGGGAGACGTTCGGTCGAGAAGTCTTACTGCTTCATGGCGGCGTGCAAAAGAAAGAGCGCGATAAATTCGTGGAGCGCTTCCAGGCTGAGGAGCGCATCCCGTTTTTCGTGCTCTCTCTCAAGGCGGGTGGCGTTGGGCTAAACCTGACGGCGGCCTCGCAAGTTATCCACTTTGACCGCTGGTGGAACCCTGCCGTGGAAGACCAGGCAACAGATCGAGCATTTCGTATCGGACAAAAACGCAATGTTATTGTGCATAAGTTCGTCTGTCAGGGGACGTTAGAGGAGCGTATCGCGGCCTTGATTGCCAGCAAGCGAGACGTGGCGGGCAGCGTTATCGGCAGTGGCGAGCAGTGGCTCACCGCGCTCTCGACGGGCGAGATCAAGAGTCTTTTTGCACTCTCCCGCGAGCGTGCCGTGCAAGAAGAAAAAGAAGAAAGGTAAGGAGAAGTAACCATGTCTTGGGGATACTACAAGCCAACACGCCGCAAAGAAGCAAAGGGTGGCATTCAGGCACGCTCGAAACGAGGCGCGTTTGGCGAGACCTGGTGGGGCCGTCGCTGGATGGAGACTCTGGAGTCGTTTGGGATGGAGTCGCGGCTGGCGCGGGGACGCTCCTACGCTCGCAGTGGGCAGGTTCTCACCCTAGACTGCACTTCGGGAGCCGTTGCTGCCACCGTCCAGGGCTCCCAGTCGCGCCCCTACAACATCACCATCTCCCTGAAAGACTTCACCGGCCCCGAGTGGGAGCGCGTTATCGAGCGTCTGAGAGCGGAGCCCTCTCTCATCGCGCGCTTGCTGGGAGGGGAGCTGCCTGAGGAGATCGAAGAGGTCTTTCAAGCCGCTAAGCTCTCGCTTTTTCCTGCCCGGCAGCGCGAGATTCAGGCGGAGTGCTCCTGCCCGGATTGGGGCGATCCCTGCAAGCACACCGCAGCGGTCTTCTGCCTGCTAGCGGAGGAACTAGACCGTGATCCCTTTCTGATCTTCGCCCTGCGCGGAAAGGGCCGTGAAGAGCTCCTTACCACCCTGACAGGGGGTGTCGTTACCCAGGCGGACGAAGCTCCATTCGAAGCACCCGAGCCACTCCCCACTGAAATGCTGACTTTCTGGGAAGGGAGAGTCGCCGCGCTCCCCAGCACCGGAGGACTCCATCACCCGCCTCTCTCCGCTCCACTGCTCCACCGCCTTGGCCCTTTCCCTTTCTGGCGTGGGGAACTGCCACTTGCCGAAGCTCTTACCCTTGGGCTTAATACCGCAACGGAGCGTCTCTCTCTTCAGAGAGAAGAAACTACCTGAAAAATGCGAGAGTGCCCCGGCTTTAACCGTAGGGAGGTGTCACTAGCGTAGGAGCCGAAGACGGCGGTTGGCAAGTTCAAGATCATAGTGGGCAGGATTGAAATCTTCTCCTGCCCACTCCAGCCAGCCCTGTAGCTCCTCCGCTTCGTCCTCATCTATACGGGTGGGATCGGCGAGTATTTTTAAAATCTCCTGGTAGCGCCACATGCCGCCACAGTCCTCAGGCGGGCAGGCGTGCTCGCCCTCCAGGCAAGTGGGGACAGCTCCTGCTTCAGAAGCCACAAGCTGCTTCTCGACGAAAACTTCATGAACCCAGTGGTCGCCAAAGTCGTAGACATACTCAAACGTGGACTCCATCGGCGGCAGAGCACGTAGTAAAGTCACGCCCCTGTCGTCTTGAAAGCCCAGCTCCTTCTCTGGGTCATCACCGCCTGGATCGCTCCATGAAGCTGGCACAGAGTGTAGCCTGAGGGAACAAGCAGTCGTCGCCAGATCGGAGGATCGGACTCCACAAGTGCTACTTTAAGCTGGTAGACGACGCGGGATTCCTGCTCCACCATCACGGGATCCAGTAAAAAGCGTGCGACAGCGTGAGGCGTTTCCCACTCCAGCGGCCCCAGAATCCCATCGCCCAAGTGCTGTGCGATCCCCTCCAAGGTGTTATCCTCGGCGTAGTAATCAATAGACTGTACGAATTGGTTCATCGTCGCCAGCACAGAGCGCGACTGTGTTGGACCAAAAGCCAAAGGCTCCATTGTGGCAAGCTCAGCCTCAATCACCTCAGAGGCGAGCGCGAGCGCGGTGAGTGGCGCGGGCTTTCGCTGTTTCACCGACACAGTGACCTTTCAGGCGTATGTGCGTCGCGACGTTCTAGGAGAGGAAACGCTATGATCTACACCACCCGTTTTTCCGATGCCCTTGTCCTTGCACATGAGCTACATCGCTTTCAGAAGCGCAAAGAGACAGAGATTCCGTATATCTCCCACCTGCTCCTTGTCACAGGAATTGCGATAGAATACGGAGCCGATGAAGAGGAGGCTATTGCTGCCCTCCTGCATGATGCTCTCGAAGATTCAGACGCCACTGTGGAGGGCCTGACTGCCCAGTTTGGAGCTACCGTTGCCCAAACAGTAGCAGGCTGTACAGATGATGTGCCTGGAGTAGATCGAAGTAGTGTGGCGGGCTGGCAGCAACGTAAGGAAGCCTATCTAGCCCACCTGACAGAGGAGCACCTAACCGCCTCCATTCTGTTGGTTTCCTGTGCGGATAAGCTTGCTAATGCACACAGCATTCTGGCCGACATCCACCAGAGCGGCGACGCGGTCTTCTCGCGATTCAAGGCGGGCAAACCGGGGACACTTTGGTACTACCGTGCTCTCTCAAATTGCTTTATAACACTATCAGCCAGCTCACTAACTGTGGGCCGACCTGGGCTGGTATCCCTTATAGCGGAGTACGAGAGGGCAGTTACAGAGCTGGAGCATGCGGCTGGCTGAGGCCCCCTAATCTTCGAACCAGGCAGTGTCCTCACCGATTTTCTTCGCTTGGTCTTTGCCGATTAGCAGCTTGCCCAGCTTCACAAAGTGGAGGCGCATCTTCTCTTTATCCCAGAGGTCGGTGGCCACAATGCGCAGCACAGTGTAGCCTCGGCTATCGAGTTCCTCACGAATATTTCGATCTTTCTCTTGAGTTGCTTTGTTTCCGTGAATGTGCTTGCTGAGGCCATCCAGATAGAGACAGGTTCCCATTCCTCCATCGTCATCGGGGTAGAAGCAGTCGGGTGACGTTGAGCCCAGCGGGTGGCCCAATAAAATCTGCTTGTGCCAATCGGCCTCAGGAAAGCCTGCGTTCTCTAGGAGTAGGCGCAGGCGGGCTTCGGCAGCGTTTACGGGGAGTTCAGTGCCCGTGGGCACAAGTGTTGGGGTCTTCGGTGGGATTGTATGGCTCAGTGTGAGAGTGCTTCCCCACTGCTCCAGCTTCTCGCAGACCAGCTTCCGGTTGAGGTGCTTGTGGAAGTAGGCATTGCGGAAGGTCTGGAAGCAGTCAATGCAGGAGCGCTCACAGCCACCAGGGCAACTACCCGCGACGGTACTTGCTGCGAGGATGACTTCGGCGAATCGTGTGGTGAGCTGCTCTAACAATCCTGAGCCACCAGGCATGGGGTCGAAGAGGAGCGCGGTGGCTTGGTCGCTACCGGGCTGCCCTATCACCAGAATATCGAGGTCTTCCCGATCCATCTCTAGCACCAGGGACGCACCAATACGAAGGGCTTCCGCAAGCGAGTAGGCTTCTTCACGGGTGGCACACTCGGGCAGTGAGAGGGTATCTGCGACCAAATCTGCGTAGAATCCGACATGCTCTATGGGGCGACCACAGCGGGTCTCGTGATCGGTTTTGAAGTGGTCTTGCTCGGTAGTTGAGGAGAAAGGGGAGCGGCTCTGGCCACAGACTTGACAGACGGGGTAGCCCAGCGCGCCGTTCGCTACGAGCGATGAAGGACCGACATTGACCAGGCGCAGGTGGACACCGCGCCTAAGGTGGAGGGTGCGCTCACCCCACTGGTAGGCATTGCCCCCTTCGTGCCGGTTGCGCTCGTGGCCGTAGACATCCACCCCGAGCTGGAAGCGGAAATCTTCATCGTCCCCGATATGCGAGACGTGCGCTAGATCCACATCGCAGATGGGAAGGGCGGGGAACAGGGTGGTGGTGAGCGTGGCCGCGCCGTCTTGCGTGAGCGTGCCCACTTCCTGAACTGTCTGGTTAATGGGGTCTACCTGAAAACCGAGGGAGGCATCTTGATCTTGGGCTTCCAGGTGAAAGTAGCGTGGGACGAAGCGGTGCCCGTTGGCATAGATGAGATTCCCTGGAACATACTCACGCAGTGCCATCGCGTTTGGCCGGGGGAGCTCGAAGTCGCTCTCGCCGGGGGAAGACTGTGCGAGTAAGGCCGTGCCAAGAATGCTCCCTATTTCTAAACCATAGCCTGGCAGAAAGCCCTCGGCTGCCAATGCTGCAAAAGTGTTGGTATCGTCGTAGCCTTGCGCTTGATTGCGTGCTTGCCGCGCTTCGCCCTTGAGCCGCTTAACCAAGCGATCACAGCGCCGATAGAGCGCGTCTTCGTCGGGCTTCAGGGTTCCTTGTGCGGCTCGCTGGCTGTCCAAGCGCCGCATCTGCCCTAGGCACCAGTGCAGGCGCTTGTGGAGTGTGCCGATGACCCGTTGGAGCTCGCCGCTCGTACCATCGAGGCAGGCGGCGAGCCGCTCGGCAGTGACCGTGTCGGCATCCTCAGCAGGCCAGCCCTGCTCGAAGGTACGGGTGATGTAGTTCAGTAAGTCCGCCCGGTGGGTCTGGAGAAGTGTACCGAACGCAGCGACATCGTAGGGCTTCTCACGCACACGCCCACTGTCCTCGAAGAGGTAGAGGCGTACCTGCTTGGGAATGGCCGTGGCGATGACTTCCGCCATCTCGGCGCGCTCATTAGGCGTCAGAGTGGTGTCTTTGAGGAGCTGGTTGAGGCGCGTGAAAATGGTCGCATGGACATGCTTGGCGACCATGAGCTCGTTGCGGAGGTTGAAGCGCGGCGGCTCGACACGGCCCTCTAGCATCTTCAGAGGCTCGGTAAAGTACGCAAGATCGTGACTTGTGGTGCGAGCGTAGGTGAGGTTGACCGCCATGCGGTGCCGCCGCCCTGCTCGCCCTGCTCGCTGCCAGTAGTTAGCGGGGAGCGGAGGCACATTCCGCATGAGAACGGTGTCCAGAGCACCGATATCCACGCCCAGCTCTAGGGTTGGGGTGCAGACCAAGGTGTTGATCGCCTCGCCCGTTTCCGCCTTGAACTGACTCTCGATCTTCTCGCGCTCTGCATGAGGAACCTGGGCAGAGTGCTCTTTAGGGCGTAGCATGCG
>NZ_JAYUPA010000893.1:0-8510 GCF_043760365.1 Armatimonas sp. | reverse complement strand
CACTTTCAGAGTGTCCTCCCCTAAACGGCGTATTTACGTATTTTGCCCGTGAGTTCCGCCCACTGAAGTAGGCGTCTGTGAGCCTTCGGCTGGGATGTCGCTCCGCGACTCAAAACTTATGTTAATCCGCCAATTCGGGGATTCTTCTTGCGCCATATAATTGGATAATCACATCCAGATATGTAAGATGTTTTTATCGTTGATCCCGCACGCTGTATTGGCTGCCAAGCGTGTGTGCAAGCCTGTGGTGAGTGTGGGACGCACCGTGGAATCTCGATGATCCACCTGGAGTACTTCCAGCGAGAAGAGACCACGCAGACAACACCCCAGGTCTGCATGCACTGTGAGGAGCCGACTTGTGCTCTGGTCTGTCCGGCGGATGCCATCAAGCAGACCCCAGACGGTGTGGTGCAAACCTCGCTCAAGCCGCGCTGTGTAGGATGTAGTAACTGCGTTCTGGCCTGCCCCTTTGGCGTCCCCAAGTACGATGCGCCCGTGGATCAGATGATGAAGTGCGACATGTGCTACGACCGAACGTCCATCGGGAAGAGGCCAATGTGCGCCACGGTCTGCCCGTCGGAAGCGCTTTACTTTGGTTCCTTAGAGACTTGGCAAAAACGGCGGCGGGGACGAGCGGTCAATGAGTTTCGCTTCGGGCAGCAGACCGTCAAGACATTGGTCTATTTAGTGCTCTCCGACAACAAACCCGAGCGGCTGGATATTGGCCTAGTGCCACTCCAGAACTGGATAAAGAAAGACAAGACACAATGAGCTGTGGTGGAAACTGCGAGAACTGCAAGAGCAAGCCCCCTGAGGAGAAGTGGCGCGAGGACTTCCCTGTGGAGTGGTCGGCGGATAACTATGTCACACGCCGCGACTTCACTCGTTTTCTGATCCTCACCAGCGGCGCGACATTTCTGGGCAACGGCTATTTTGTCGCTAAGAACGCCCTCATCCCCCGCGCAGAGTCCGGCCCAATCGTGAAGATCGCCACCACGGAGGAGCTTGTGGTGGGCGGGGTCAAGCTCTTCCGCTACCCCACCGAGGCTGACCCCGCGATGCTGATTCGTCTAGGGGAAGAAAGCTTTGTGGCCTTTCGGCAGCGCTGCACGCACCTCTCCTGCCCGGTGCACTTCAACGCCGAGAAGACCCATCTCGACTGCCCGTGCCACAACGGAACTTTCGATGCCCGCACGGGGCGCGTCCTGGGCGGCCCTCCCCCGCGCCCGCTTCCTCGGATCGCCCTGAAGATCGAGAATGGGGAGATCTTTGCTTCGGGACTTGCGGCCCAGGAAGGAGCCGAGGGATGAAGGAGAGTGGACGGATGAGGCGGCGTGTCTGGTGGCAGCGACGGGCGCAGGCAATGGTGATGCTTCTGTGCATGGCGCTTGCCCTCTTTTTGATCCAGCTCTGGCTCATCACCCTCGCGCTAGAGGAGCACCTGGCGGAGCACTCCGCCCTAGCGTTGCCGACGTTTCTCGCCTCCGGTGTTTGCTTCGCCTTCAACCTGCTCCTGCTGTGCTACATCCACGACCTGGACCACCGCAAAGAGGAGGGCTAGCGAGTCATGGAAAAGACGCAACGAATGACGGTGCTCTGGCTGAGTTTTATCGGCTTCGCGCTGATGTTCGCAGCCTGGACGATGTTTGGGGTGTTGGGCATCCCGATTCGCAAGGAGCTGGGCCTCACAGACATGCAGCTTGCCTGGCTCTCGGCGCTGGCGATCCTCAATGGAGCACTCTGGCGGCTCCCACTGGGAATGCTCGCGGATAAAATCGGGGGGCGCAAGACCTTTTTAGGGTGCCTGCTCTTCTCCGCCGTTGCCTCCCTGCTGGTATCGCGGAGCCACTCCTATGGGGTGCTCCTAGCCTGTGCCGTGCTAGTGGGGATGGCGGGTAATAGCTTCACAATCGGCTCAGCATGGAATGCGGCGTGGTTCCCCAAGGCGCAGCAGGGTTTTGCGCTGGGCCTCTTTGGCGCGGGAAACGTGGGGGCAAGTGTCACGAAGCTTATCGCCCCCCTGCTCATTGCCGCCGTCCCGGCAGTGGGAATGCTCGGCGGCTTCGTCCCGGGCGGCTGGCGCTTTGTCCCCTTTCTCTACGCCTGCTTGCTCCTGTTGATGGCACTGATGGTTACCATGATCGCTCCCACACCGGATGTGATTCCCAACCAGGGCCGCCCGCTCCGTGGGATGCTTCGCCCGCTGCACGAGATCCGGGTCTGGCGTTTCTCGCTCTACTACACCGTTGTCTTTGGGGTCTATGTGGCGCTGTCTGTCTGGCTCCCCAAGTACTACGTGGATGTCTACGACCTGCCGCTGAAAAAAGCAGCACTGATGTGCGTCCCGTATATCTTCGCCTCCAGTTTGCTACGGCCTCTGGGTGGCTGGCTCTCGGATCGCTTCGCCCCCCGCAAGCTGACCTACGCCGTTTTTATTGTGGGCGCACTCGCCTGTGGTGCCCTTAGCTTCCCTCAAGAAATGTGGCCGTTTTTCTGGCTGACACTGCTACTCGGCATCACACAGGGCTTTGGAAAGGCGAGCACAATCAAGTACATCCCAGACTACTACCCAAAAGATGTCGGCACCGTGGTCGGACTAGTGGGCGCACTCGCTGCACTGGGTGGCTTTGGTTTGCCGCCACTCTTTGCCGCGCTCAAGACCGCCACGGGCCAGCCACAGTCACTCTTCTGGGCGCTCCTGGCACTGACTTTGGTGAGCTTGGGCTGGCTACACGCCGTGGTCGTGCACATCCACCGCGACGAAGAACACGTGATTTAGATTTTAGGAGGACTAAAACAATGGCAACACAATCTTTACCGGAGACGAAACGCACGGGCACAAGCTGGCTCTCCGACTGGAAACCTGAGGATAATACGTTCTGGGAGATAGGCGGAAAAGCCACCGCCTGGAAGACACTCTGGGTGACGACCTACTGCCTGCTTCTCGCATTTGCAACCTGGTTCGTGGTCAGCGCCGTGCTCGTGCGCCTCACGGGGATCGGCTTCAAGCTCGATAAAGGCCAGCTCTTCTGGCTCGCGGCGATGCCAGGGCTGGCAGCGGGAACACTGCGTATTATTCACACGTTTCTCATTCCGATCTTCGGGACACGCCACACGGTCGCAATCTCGACCCTGCTCCTACTCGTCCCTTGTATCGGCTGGGCCTGGGCAATCCAGAACCCGGAGACCCCGTTCTCGGTGCTGATGCTCCTGGCGTTTCTGGCTGGGCTGGGCGGTGGCAACTTCAGCTCGTTTATGCCCAGCACGAGCCTCTTCTTCCCCAAGAAGCAGCTTGGCACCGCCCTGGGGATTCAGGCGGGGATCGGCAACTTTGGAGTGAGTGTGGTGCAGTTCCTGACCCCGATTGTGATTGGCATTGGGATGGTCGGCGGGACGCAGTTCTTCAACGATCCCAAGAAGAATATCCACGACAAGCCGCTCCACCTGCAGAATGCCTTTCTGATCTGGATTCCGCTCATTATTATCGGCGCGATCTGGGCCTGGGTTGCCCTGCGCTCGGTGCCTGTGAAAGCGACTTTCAGAGAACAGACCGATATCTTTAAGGAGAAACACACCTGGATCATGACAGCGCTCTACATCATGACCTTTGGCTCGTTCTCCGGGTTCTCGGCATCGTTTGGCCTCATGATCAAGGAACTCTACGGCAAGTTCCCCGATGCGCCTGATGCCCTGAAATACGCTTTTATCGGGCCGTTTCTAGGAGCGCTGCTACGCGTCCTCTTCGGGCCGATCTGCGATAAAATCGGTGGTGCAAAAGTAACCATGCTCTCGGGGATTGGGCTGACGGTCTGTGCAGTGCTCGCCACTCGCTACACCGCCCCCACCTCAGTGGATCAGTTTGGTGGCTTTCTCTGGACTATGCTCGGGCTGTTCTTCTTCAGTGGGATCGGCAACGCCAGCACGTTCAAGCAGATGCCCATGATCTTCCCACCCCGGCAGGCATCGGGCGTGATCGGATGGACCTCCGCAATTGCTGCGTACGGCCCGTTTCTCTTCGCCTCGTCCATTGGCGCTATCTTGGGCGCAACCGGCAGCCCAACGGCGTTCTTCTGGGGAGTGGCGGTGTTCTATCTCTTCTGCCTGGTTCTGAACTGGCACTTCTATACCCGTCCTGGCGCGGAGAAACCCTGCTAATGTCTGGTTCTCGTCTGTTCGGCCTCGACCTTCGGGCGCTCTTGTGGGCGTCTGGAGCGGCCTTCCTCAATATCATCGCGATCTACGTGGGTTCGGGGCGCATGGCGCGCTTCGACCCCGCGCTTATCGCCTACACCTGCGCCTGCATCTTCGCGACATTTGGCGTGGTCTATCGCTTTGGCGTGTGGCTGGAGAAGCCCGCCACGGCGCTCTACTGGAAACGCGGCTGGCGGCTCTTTCTGCGGCCATCGCATGTCGTGAAAAACTGCCTGCATCTGGTCGTCCTTGCCTGGAACAACTTAATTGCACAGACCTTTATCGAGAAGCGGAGCCACACACGCTGGGTCGCTCACTTTCTGATTTCCTGGGGCTTCCTCATCGCCTGCGCCGTGACTTTCCCACTTGTCTTTGGCTGGGTGGCGTTTGAGGCCGACCCGAGTGATCCCGCAAAGTACATTACGTTTGTCTTCGGTTTTGCGGCCATGGCGTTTCCGGCGCACTCGCTCTTTGGCTGGGTTATCTTTCATATCCTAGACTTCTGCGCGGTCGCCATTCTGGTAGGGATGGGCTTTGCCTTCAAGCGCCGCCTCTACGATCCCGGCGCACTGACCGTCCAGCAGTTCGCCAACGACTTCTTCCCCCTGATCCTGCTTTTTGCCGTCTGCCTGACCGGCCTCATGCTCACAGCTAGCGCGGCCTGGATGCACGGGCACAACTATAGTTTCCTAGCCACCCTCCATGCCTTCAGCGTGATTATCACGCTGCTCTACCTTCCCTTTGGCAAGTTCTTCCATGTGTTTCAGCGCCCCGCTAATATCGGAGTGCAGTTCTATAAAGAGGAGGGGAAACTCTCCGCCCGCGCCCACTGCCGTCTTTGCAGCGCGGACTACGCCTCCCAGATGCAGGTAGACGATCTAAAGACGGTATTAACGCAGCTCGGCCTTGACCAGACACTCGATGAAGGAGGACACTACCAGGAGGTCTGCCCAACCTGCCGCCGCAGACTGCTCGCCGCCAACCAGCTTGAGGCAATTGGAGAACCGGGGTTTCTGTGATGTCGCAAGCGACTGGGGAATTTTGTTCGTAGATACCTACTCTGGAGTGCGTTCCCAGCGCGGCCAGGGATTGTTTCCCGAGTGGTGCTCTTTCTGGTAGTGAACATAGGCGATAGCGTTTTCGCAGTGGTCACGGCTGAGAGAAAATGCCGCGTAGCCGTCAGCCCACTTGAAAAATCCCTCGGTCAGCAGTTCCCCTGCTAGCGCCGAGGAGGCTCCCTTAAGCTGTTTCATCAGATTGGCAAGGCTTGTAGTAGAAGGAATTGTTAGTACCACATGGACATGATCAGGCATTCCTCCGATGGCCAGCACCGTACAACCCAGCTTCGTAGCCTCAAATTCAATGCACCGATAAACAGAGCGCTCCAGCACTTCCGTGACAAGCGGCCGCCGTTCATACGTCGTCCACACCAGATGGAGCGCGATCTCAATTAAATTTCGTCTCGAAGCCTTCATGCCTGTAGAACGGGTGAGATCCCCCCATTCTTACAAAAAGACATAACTATTTTTTCCCATCCTCTCCCAGTCGCTTGCGACATCATGGCCGAAGGCCCGTAGACGCCCACGTTCGTGTGGGCGGACACGTTTCTGTGACCGTCCAAAATCCGTCATTGAGGGGATAATCGGACAAAGAAATCCGAATATACTAACACCATGAAACGCTGGCTCCTGGTAACCCTTCCCCTCCTGGGACTTCTCCCCGCCTTTGCGGCGACGCAGCGAGCAGGGGACGCGCCCGACGCAATGACACAGTATCTCACAGCAACGGTGGATGATCCCGTGGCGCGGCTCCAGAAAAAGCTGGATGCGGGTAGTGCAAAACTCACCTGGAGTGAGTATGGCTATCTGAAGTCCGTCCTTAAAGAGCTGGGCATCTCCCCGCGCACACAGACCCTGGTCTTCTCAAAGACAAGCCTGCAACGGGAGAGAATCTCACCGCGTACCCCCCGCGCACTCTACTTCAACGATGACTGCTATGTCGGCTGGTGCCAAGATGGTGTGGTGGTTGAGCTGGCGGTACAGGACCCGAAATGGGGGACGATCTTCTACACCCTGCCCCAGCAGCCCACCGCGACACCAAAGTTTGTTCGTCAGAGTTACGAGTGCCTCCAGTGCCATAGCTCCCCCATGACCGAGAACATTCCCGGCCTTGCCGTCCGCTCGGTCTACCCCATGGCCGATGGCAACCCGGATCTGCGCGAGGGAACGTTTCTGACAAGTGACCTAAGCCCCCTCAAAGAGCGCTGGGGTGGCTGGTACGTCAGCGGACGACACGGCAAGATGCGGCACATGGGCAACGTTATCGCCCAACGCTACGACAATGTGAGCGAGATGGATCGGGAAAAGGGAGCCAATGCCCTGGATCTGCGACGCTACTTTGATACCAAACCCTACCTCACACCGCACTCGGATATTGCCGCGCTCATGGTTCTGGAGCACCAGGCACGGGTTCACAATGTCCTCACCAAAGCGGCCTTCACCGTACGGGACACCCTCCGCGACGAGGCCCGGATGAACGAAGTGCTAAAAGAGAGTGGCCGCCGTGAGAGCACGACCCGACGCATCGAGAGTGCGTGTGAGCCTCTCGTTCAGGCGCTCTTGTTCTCCGGTGCTGCGGAGCTCACCTCCCCCGTGATCGGAACCGCGGGCTTCGAGGAGCAGTTCTCCGCCCGTGGCCCGAAAGACACACAGGGGCGCTCGCTCTATCAGCTCGATCTCACCAAACGCCTGCTACGCCACCCGTGTAGCTATCTTATCTACTCGGAAGCGTTCGATGCCCTCCCCGCCGAGGCGCGAGCGCAGGTGGCACGGCGCTTCGAGGAGATTCTGAGCGGCAAAGACCAGAGCGTCCCCTTCGCACATCTCAACTCAAGCGAGCGTCGGGCCATTCTGGAAATACTCGCCGCCACAAAGCCTGGCTTCCTCACAATAACTCCCTAGGATAGAAACCCAATGCGCACTGTTTTTCTACTGGCGACAACACTCACCCTGACCGCCCTGACCACAACCTCGTTTGCCCAGACAACGACCTACGCGGGTTCGCTCCGCGTTCGACAAGAAGGCTGGGACTGGTTCAAGCCTGCGGGCAGCTTCCAGAATGCCTACACCTTCACCGGCGCGACACTGTGCTACGGTGCGACGCGAGCCACCAAAACCAGTGCCATCAGCCTGGAGCTAGAGGCACCGGCGCTCTTCAGCCTGCCCACACGCGCCACAGCCCCCGCCCCCCAGGGCGGCCTTGGGCTGGGGGCGCTCTACCGCGGCTTCAATGGCAACCAGACCGCAGGGCTCTTTATCAAACAGGCGTTCTATCAGGACAAGCAATGCGGTGTGCGCGCCGGGCGCTTCGAGTTCAACGACGGCACAGAGTCCGTTCCTGAGAATCCCACACTAGCCTGGGTGAAGAGCCAGCGGGTAAGCCAGCGCCTGATTGGGACATTCGGCTGGAGCCAGGTCGGACGCAGCTTTGATGGGGTGCACTACAGCAAGACTAAAAATACGGACAATCTCACGGCAGTAGCTGCCTACCCGACCCGTGGTGTCTTTGACCTGGATGGCAATCCGACTCTCACCTCGGTGCACTTTGGGTATGTTGCCGCCACACGCACCACAAAAAACAAGGATGAGCGCCTTTTTGGCATTCTCTACGACGATTCCCGCAAGGGAGTGACCAAAGTGGACAACCGGGCCGCTGCAGCGACGGCGGCAGATAAAAATCCGATTCGCCTTCTGACTCTTGGCGGTCACTATGCCCGAACGGGGGAGAACGAGCACGGTAAGTGGGATGTCTTGGGCTGGGCCGCCCTCCAGAGCGGCAACTGGGGAACACAGAGCCAGCAGGCTCACGCCTACTCACTAGAGGCGGGCTGGCAGCCCAAAAAGGCAAAAAATGCTCCCTGGTTCCGAGTGGGCTATGATGTCTACTGCGGTGATGGTAACCCCACCGATAACAAGCACCAGACCTTCGCGCCGCTGCTCAATACGCCGCGTCTCTACGCCCGCACACCGTTCTTCGCCGAGGCAAATAGCCGTGATCTCTTTATCCAAGCCATTGTCCGCCCCGACAAGAAGACAACTCTACGCGCCGATCTTCACCAGGTCGCGCTCGATAAGGCCGCCGACCGCTGGTACGCCGCCGGAGGGCCATTTCTCTCCGCCGGAAGCTTTGGGCTGATCGGGCGCACCAATCCTAGCGGCGGTACGGCGCTCGCGGATATGATTGATGTGAGCGCGGATCGGGTGATTGACAAGCGCACCAGCACGTCAGTCTATGTTGGGCATCTTCTCGGCAACACGGTC
>NZ_JAYUPA010000892.1:0-3001 GCF_043760365.1 Armatimonas sp. | reverse complement strand
ATCACTTCCCCTATGCAAATAGACCTGCCAGATTTTGCGCTCGTTGTCCTTGTGGGCGCGTTTGGCGGCGGTCTCAGAGCGCTTCATTGCGACAGAGCACCATCTGCTGGAACCGAATCGTTCGGAAAGCGTGAAGGCACTAGGAGACTGGTGGGACAAAAAAACAGAGGAAGGCATGGAAGGAATTATTGTCAAGGTTCGCGAATCTATCCCGGTTCGGAATGGTTTCTCGTCCTTGCGTATCTTCGGATAATCTACGGCCCTGAGTACACAGACCCGCAACATCTCTCCCGCTTGCGTGAGCGAGGTCTGACGGGAAAGAGATCGCTGGCTCTCCGAGAGTTCGCTCTTGGAATCGAGGGACTGGAGAGGTTCGTCCGTAAAGAACCGCCTCGCCAGGTGCATGAGTTCGTCTTTGCAACCCTTGCCCTGGAATCGGAGCCGGTAGATCCACGATTATAGGGCGAAACCTGGAAGCCCTGAGCGACGTCTATAAGAGTTATAGGTAGGAAAACATCCGTTTAGCACGTTTCCTGTTAGAAACGATAGGGAACTTACTAACAAATTTTACCGTTAATACATAAGACATTCTTAGCTCCGCTGAGCGGAGCATGAACAGGGGAGGTTTGAGAAAACCTCCCCGTTGGGTATAAGAAAGAAATGACTACACTAACGCCGGATACCATAGAAGAACAGAAACGGGATACGGCGGAGGCGCCAACGACGGCTCTCTCCGAGTCGGAAGTTGCGCCACTCGCACCTGAGGAAGAAGAGACTCCTGATCCCATGAAGGAGTTCTCTTTCACGGCATTTGTCGCCGACCGAGGGGGGGCGAACAGTGTGGCACTTCTCACACCCCGCCAGGAGCGCTGGCTCGCTCGCTGCGTCGAGCGCGGCGGCAAGCAGGGCGAGCGCGCCCGTGAGATCCTGGTCAACGCCAACCTGCGCCTTGTCACCAGTATCGCCAAGAAGTACCAGAACCGTGGCATCGCCATGGAGGATCTGATCCAGGAAGGCACTCTGGGGCTTATCCATGCCGTGGATAAATACGACTGGCGACGCGGCTTCCGTTTCTCCACCTACGCCACCCACTGGATTCGCCAGGCACTGGGCCGCGCCGTCGAGAATCAGGGACGCACGATTCGTCTGCCGTCGCACGCCATCGAGAGCCTAGGCAAGATCAAGCGCACTCGTGAGATGCTCGCCACGCGCTTCAACCGTGTCCCCACCCCTCAGGAGATCGCACACGAGATCAGCCTGCCCGTGGATAAAGTCGAGACGCTCCTGGAAGCCGAGACGCCCGAGCCCATGAGCCTGGATGCGCCCGCAGGCGATTCCACCACACGTCTGGGCGACTTACTGCCCGCAGAAGACGCCACTAGCCCGTCGTCGCGGATCTTCCGCCGGGCACTGCGCGATGAGATTAACAAGGCGCTGGATCACCTGAGCAGCCGGGAGAAAGAAGTACTCTCCCTGCGTTACGGCCTCTCAGAGGATCAAGAGCAGCCCATGACCCTGGAGCAAGTGGGCAAGGCGCTTCATCTTTCCCGAGAGCGTGCCCGCCAGATCGAGGCGGGAGCCCTCCAAAAGCTCCGCCGAAGCGAAGTGGGTGGTCGCCTCCGCGACACCGTAATCGCCTAAAATAAAAAGCCCGCCAGCTGGCGGGCTTTTTTTATTGCTCCACTGCCGGAAAGCCGGCGTGCTCCAGCCGCGTGACAATGGCCTCCACGGATACCAGCACTAAATCGTGGGCCACCGCGACCGTCTTCGCCGCGATGTCCACTTTGACATCAGAGATTCCCTCCACTTTGCCAAGGGCCTTCTGGATAGCACTGGCACAGCCACCACACTCGATATCCGGGGCTGAGAAAACAGTCTGTTTCATGAACTAAAATTTTATCGAAAAAAAATGCCTCTGACCAGCACTGGCCAGAGGCGGAGGGAGAGAAGGATTTGGAGAGAAAATTCTAAGAGAATGTTCTCTACAGTTTAGTACTCTGTGCAAGAGGCATGCCTAAACTACCTGGCAAACCAGCGGGTTTTAAGCGGATTGTGTAATCCGCTTGCGACGGTCTATAATAGAGGGCGCATTTCGCGCTAGGAGAACTAACACTGTGGCCCAGAACTGGTCCAAGCCTGTTGATGTGGAGCTGGAGACACTCATCCGTGCCCGCTACCCCATTATCTATATTGTCTCGTGGGAAGAACGACGTGTCGAGGAGACGCTTCGCGAGATCTGTCAGAAGCGTGGCAAGAAGCTGATCCAGTGGACAATCACCAGTGGGCTAGGGGGCAATGTCGCCTCGCGTGATCCGCTGGCCGCGCTCGATCAAGTGCTCGCCGCTCCCGACCAGACCGTCTTTTTACTCAAGGACTTCCACCCCTTCATGAACGACCACATGGTCGTCCGCAAGCTTCGTGACCTTGTCTTTGCCCTCAAGACTAGCTTCAAGACCCTGATTCTGCTCTCGCCGACACTTAAGCTACCCGTCGAGCTAGAAAAAGAAATCACGGTGGTGGACTACCAGCTCCCGACTCCTAAAGACATAGATCGCTTGCTCGAAGGCATTATTCAGTCCGTGCGCTCGAACAATCAAATTGATGTGAACCTTACGCCCCTGGAGCGCGAGCAGATCTTAAAAGCCGCGTCGGGCCTCACGAGTAACGAAGCCGAGAATGTCTTTGCCAAGTCGCTGGTAGAGAAGCGAAAGTTCGATATAGACGTCATTCTCTCCGAAAAAGAGCAGATTATTCGAAAATCTGGGATTCTGGAGTACTACCCCGCCAGCGAGGCTTTCTCGGATGTCGGTGGTATGGATTTACTTAAAGAGTGGATGAGTCAACGCACCGCAAGCTTCACCGATGCGGCCCGTCAGTACGGCCTTCCCGAGCCCAAAGGTGTTTTATTATTAGGGGTCCAAGGCTGTGGAAAGTCGCTCACCGCAAAAGCAATCGGTTCACTCTGGAAACTGCCACTACTGCGCCTAGATGTCGGCAAAAT
>NZ_JAYUPA010000891.1:0-3003 GCF_043760365.1 Armatimonas sp. | reverse complement strand
CGAAATCGGGTTCGATGATTAGCAAGGAGAAAAGAAAAAGGCAATGGTGAAAGT
Organism: Armatimonas sp.; assembly: GCF_043760365.1. Taxonomy (GTDB): domain Bacteria; phylum Armatimonadota; class Armatimonadia; order Armatimonadales; family Armatimonadaceae; genus Armatimonas. Next base: position 2,949 of record NZ_JAYUPA010000891.1, on the reverse strand, counting down.
GATCGCGCTGCTCAAGCGCAAGCCCGGCATGAGCCGGGAAGAGTTCCAGCGGCGGTGGCTTGTCGAGCACACCAAACTGTCATCTGGGCTTCCCGGCTGCCGCGAATACCGCATCAACCTTTGTCTGCCGGAGCAACCGGAGAGCGAGGCAGCCGAGCCGCTTTACGACGGCACGGCGGAGCTCTGGTGGGACAGCATCGAGCAGATGGAGCAATGTTTCGCGGGCGAGACGGCACGGATCGCGGGCGAGGACGCCGACTCGTTCTGCGAGCTACGCATCCATCTTTACACGCGGGAGTACCTGGTCGTTCACGAAGGACAGGCCATCCAGCCACCGCGCGAGGCTTCATGAACCGCGCACCTAAAATCTGCGTGGTCGGCAGTTCCATGATTGACCAGATCGCCCGCGCGCCACGGCTACCCGGACCGGGCGAAACCCTGGTCGGCTCAGGGTATTCGCTGGGCTTCGGCGGCAAAGGCTCCAACCAGGCCGTCATGGCCGCACGACTAGGTGCAGCCGTTTGGATGGTAGTCAAACTGGGCCGCGACGTGTTCGGCGAGGATACACTCAAAAACTACCGCGCGCAAAACATCAACACGGATTTCGTCTTTTTCGACGAGCGCTTGTCGTCGGGCGTCGCCCCCATCTGGGTGGACGAAACGACGGGCCAGAACCAGATCATCGTCGTGCCGGGTGCCAATCTCGCCCTGACGCCAAGCGAGGTGAGGAGCGCCGAGCTTGTTATCGCCCAAAGCACGGTGGTCGTTTGTCAGAACGAGATCCCCCTGGAGTGTAGCCTTGAAGCGTTCCGCCTCGCCAAACGCGCTGGCGTACGCACCCTCTTCAACCCGGCCCCAGCGAGCGACATCCCTGACGAATTGCTGCGCCTCACCAACATTCTAGTGCCCAATGAAACCGAGGCGGCGCTTCTTACCGGCATTGCCACCGACACCGACGAGGGTGCGGCCCGCGCTGCAAAAGCCCTGCGCGAGCGGGGCGTTTCCGCGGTCGTCGTGACGCTCGGAAGCCGTGGCGCGCTCGTGCTGGACGAAAGGGGAAGCCATCGCGTCGCCGCGGAAGTGATGCAGGCCCTCGACTCCACGGGTGCGGGCGACGCTTTCGTGGGCAGCCTCGCCTATTTCCTGGGCACGGGCGTTTCGCTGCGCGAGGGCGTGGAAAAAGCCTGCCGGGTCGCCACGCGCTCGGTCCTGCGGCACGGGACCCAGAGCTCGTTCCCGGACGCGGCGGAGATTGCCGACATCCTAGCCCCTAAACCCATTAGAAAATACGGGGCATGACTCGTCCTCGGGGACTGACTCGTCTACGACTACAAATCCAATGCCATAAACCTAATGCTCCGAGGTCGAAGCGGCGGCGCGACCGACTGAAAACCGAGGCTCTAGAGTTCGTGTTGCACAATGAGACGGCCTACTGACACTGCCTTATTAGGGATCTATGCCGAGCAGGCGGCGGCCCAATGCGGTCAGCTCTGCCGGGCCAACGCTGTTGGCTTGTTCCCAGCCGCGCGGATCGCCGGGGAAGCCCGCAGGCGCGCGGCGCTCCTGCCAGAGCACGATACGCTCCTCGCGGCGCTGCTCCCATTCGTCGCCTTCCGGGGCGGGGAACATGGTAATGTACTGTGCCATTCGAGGGCGTTCCGAAACATTGTAACCGTTGCCGTGCAGCAGCAGCCGATTCCAGATGAGCAGGTCGCCCGCCGCCATCGGGACGGAAACCATTTCATAGCCCGGCGGCAGCACCGAAAGGTCGGGCACCCGGCTCGTCTGATCGGGTCGGCTCTTTACCCACTCCACCGCCACTTTATGAAAGCCGGACACACAGGTGAAGCCGCCCACTTCCGAGGGAGTATCTACGAGCGCGAGTACACCCTGAACGCCAAACGGCAGCGTGTCTATCTTTTCGATAGGCAGGTCCCAGTGAGCGACCAAACTTGCACGATAACGCGGTTGGTCCTCGCGCTGAGGGGGGCGGAACGCGCCGCGATCCAGACTGACCCACAGCCGCTCGGTTCCCAGCACCTCGGCGAACGCCCGGTACAGGCGGGGATGCTGCCGGTTATTCCAGAATGCCGGGTGCTGGTGCATTTCCACATTGCCCGAAGATTGCACGGGGTCCCGGTACCAGGTGTCCGAGTTTTCGGGGTCCACACTGAGAAAGTCATAAATAGCCTGTTTGGCCGCCGCGACATTCTGAGGCGGCACCGCATTTGGGACGATGACGTAGCCCTTATCCTCGAAATGCGCCCGGTCGCCATCGTTCAGGACAGTGGGAGCCTCTGCAGCAATCGTTAAATCAGTTGACATCGTATAGGTCTTATACCCGATCGGCCGCGCTTCCTCCTCTGACCCGCCCCCGTTTAGGTCCAGCAGGGAGGTTACTCGACTCCCGATTTCTCGGGTCTGAACTGGCTCTCCAGCCACTCTGGGGGAGACAAATATTCCAAAGCACTATGCGGCCTTAACTCCAGACGATGTGTGCGAAAACTTTTCTTTAGTTGACGACTTGGAGCTTTCACCGATCCTAGAATTACAGCCCGCGACAGTGGTGCTACTGCCAAAAACGGTCGTTTTAATGAACTGCCAATGAGGCTACCTGGCGACCATTCTGCCAAAGTGACTGAGTCAAAAGTGTCCAGAAAAACGCCGGGTCTACACTTTCCGACCGGCATCACGTTCTACATAGAAAACGGCGGGAGCATTAACGAGGCGCAAAAGCTCGCCAACCACGCAGACCCCAGAACGACGAAGCTCTACGACCGAAGCGGCGATACCGTCAGTCTCAACGAGATAGATTGTTAGAATGCTATCCCATATTTGAACTTGATAGAGCTCTAGTTTCCGGTAAATCACGCACCCTGTAGCGTTCCTTGGCCTGCCTGACAAGCCTTTTGACGACGATGACCCTCAACACCGGTGACAAGATGACAA
>NZ_JAYUPA010000890.1:0-3009 GCF_043760365.1 Armatimonas sp. | reverse complement strand
GCGCGGAGATGGCGTTCACCCGAACCTGGTTCTGGCCTGTCCACTTTCGGTAGAGTGGTTCCTGCCAGCTTGGCTCGGCACTGTCGGTGAGGAGCAGGCGGCGTAGCTCGGGCAAGAGAGTGGCTTCGTCGGCTCCGAGCTGGCCGAGGGCATCGAGCACCGTCCGGACAGTGGCGTGTGAGGTGGAGCGGAGCTTGGCGATAAGGGCATCCGACGCGGCGCGGGCTTTCTTGCCCATTTCACCGAGCGCAAAGCTCGCGTTTATCTGCACCCACTCCGACGGATGATCGAGTAAAGCCGTCAGGCTCGCCACGGCGGGGGTACCCAGAGCCGCGAGTGCGTAGGCCGCGTCGTCCATCACAGTGGCGCTCTCTTGCCACGCACTCTGGGTACGGGTTGCGAGCGCGGCGCAGAGAGGGGTAACAGCGGGCTCGCCCAGCGCGGCTAGGGCGTAGATCGCGCGAAAACGCTCCGGCTCCGGGCCATTGAGAGCAGAGATCAGCGTCGGGATTTGGGCTTCGTCTGGTTTGGGTGGGGTCGGCAGGTCAAAGTGCTCTGGCTCCTCCGTGCGCAAAAAGACAAACTTGACCATGTAGCGCGTCTGATCCAAGACATTCAACGAGCCACCGTGAGCGATATCAAAGTGCACCAACACGCAGGTCCCTGCCGGTCCAGCCGCCTGAAAGCCGCGTCCATAATCGTGTTCGGTGAGCTCTCGGTTGTAGTGCGTGCCGGGAATAAGCTGTGTGGGGCCGTGCTCTTTTGGCGTGTCCTGCGGGTAGTAAAGCACCATTGCATAGCGGCAGGCGTAGTGCCGTGGGCGTGAGAGTGGGCTGTGCGAGTCCTGGTGCCAGCCGATAAAGGCATGGGTTCCTGCTCCTGCTTTAAAGTCTCCCTCAGCAGTCCGCTGCGCGGGCTCATTGTTGTGTGCGAATCGGTGTGGGTGGAGCATGTAGCCTGCCCCAAGCACGTCGGTGAGGGCGGTGACGAGCTCTGGGGCATCTAGGATCGCCTGAAGCTCGGGTATGGCGGGCAGAATATTGTTGCCCGGGTTGCCTTCGTTCTTGAGAACCCATGCGAGCCGTTGCTGGATTTTTGCATGAAGTAAGGCAGGTAAGTTGGGGGGAAGAATCACATAACCATCGCGGTGAAACTGTTGGCGCTGCTCTGTCGTCATAGTCTACGTTGTACCCGACATGGTATATAATTCGTTTGCGATTTCTCGCAAACGATAGAGGAGAAGAATTTTTTGATGCGACTCAAACCAGGACTTGTTTTTATTGCGCTTGCGGGTCTGGCAACCCAGCCCCTCATTGGCTGTCCAAGCCCGCAGAACAGCGCTCCGCCTCCTGCCCCACCGGCTCAAACACTTCCGGCTGGCCGCTCTACGCTGCCCGATCTTCCCCCCGATCCGCGTGCTGCTCTGGGGGGGGCTCCCACGAGCGCGGGTGCTGTGGGGAGCACCGCGCTTCCGGCCAAGGCGGTGCCGGGCAGTGCGCTCAACAAGTTCTTTCCCAATGATGCCAATGGACTGAACCGGGTCTTCACACAGGAGAAGAATGGCTTTGCCATGGCGAACCTGAACAAAGGGAAGGCGACTCTCGCACAGCTCTCCATCAACGACACGGCTGCCAACCCGAGTGCGCGCGATAAGTTCAAGGGCACAGGGTTCTCGATTGAGGGCTTTCCGGCGGCCAAAGAGGGAATGAGTGCAATTGCAGTACTGGTGGGGGATCGCTACCAAGTTAAGATTCGCGCCACGGGCTCTGCCCTGAGTGATACGGAGCAGCAAAGCTGGCTTCTGAAGTTTAACCTCGCCGGACTGGCGGGGCTGAAGTAGAACGACTTACACCAGAGCCGCTCCCATAAACGGGGGCGTGTTATTATCCTCGTTCCTCGGACACAAAGGGCGCAAGCGCCCATGGCCGGAACGGCCTTCGTGTCGCGAAGCGACAAAAAGACGCCCCCGTTTATGGGGGCGGGAGAAATTTTATGGATGCAATTAATGTTTACGCGGATCGCCTGCCGTCGGCGGGGATGACGATTGGGGCGCTGAAGGCCCTGGACTGGGTCGCGCCCGGTCAGTGGGAAAATATTGTCGGCTACGAGAACATGCTCTCCGCCTACACGGGGGAGAGCGATCCGGGGATACTGCAGCAAGTCTCGGAGCGAAGCCTTGCACTCTTTGCTGATACGGCAGAGGGCTACCAGCGGGCGCTGTGGATCTACCAGGCCGTGGACTCCACCGATCACAAGCTGGGCACTGTCTCGCTGGCCCACCAGCTCGGGGAGCGCTTCTCGGCGCTGAAGTTCCTGGCAAAGCTCACGCCCAATGACGAAGTGACGCAGACCGTTGACCTGACGGTTAAGATTGTTGCGGAGCTGACAGCATTTACCTATGTCAATGGTCTGCCCGGCGACTCGATTGGTGACTTTGTGGCCGCACTAGGCGAGTACGAGCACGACTCGCTGGTTCGGATGGCCGCCTTAGTGACCTTCGACGGCCTGCTCCCGCTTGGCCCCGAGTTCCTGGATAAAGTAGACAGTAGCCTGCGCGGTTTCTCTGCCAGCCACCTCCAGGGCAACGAGACTTTTAAAGCACTCAGCTCGATGATCCCAGGCGGCGATACCCTCGGGCAGCTTGGCTTTATCGGTCAGACCTTCGGCGCAGTCTCCGGGTGGATCGGTAACTTCGTCCAGGAGCGCGGTCTCACACCCGAGAACATCTACGAGAGCCTCAAAGGCCGCATTGATGGTCTGGACGGTAAGATGGACGTGGTGGCCGCACTCATTGACACCCACACGGATTACTTCGCCCACACGGGGACACAGTCGCTCTGCCGGAGCCTGATGAACCGCGCCATCGCGGAGATCTAGGGAGCGAAAACAAAAAAAAGCGGTCAATCAAAGCGATTGACCGCTTCCACAGCATGTGGAGAGAAAAGGAGATCACACGACGAAACTATAACGTACGCTAAAGATTATGTCAAGAGTTCCCGATAAAAAAGT
>NZ_JAYUPA010000889.1:0-3012 GCF_043760365.1 Armatimonas sp. | reverse complement strand
TGTCAGTCGAAGGGCGCTACGAGCTGGAGACGCTGGCAAGTGTCCTGATCGACACTACTAGCGAGAGCCGAGTAGACCAAGCACTACGCACGCGGATTCTTTCTCCGAAAGGAGGGTTACTGGTGTGAGCGCTATTTCCCCCACGATAGACAAGCGGCTTGCCGCTGTCTGCCAGCGCCTCCGGGGGCTGGCGGCAGAGATCGAGGAGAAATGGCACTTCGGTGTTGTACACCTCTTCACCGAGGAACACGTCATCCAAGCTCACCGAGGATGGCGAATCGAAGTTCCAGTTCCTGAGCTTGACGACTACATCGGCGAGCCAGAGGACGGTGAACTCGTAGCGCTTCCCCCCAGCGCGGAGGAGGCACTCGAACTACTGGAGCAGATCCTAACGACCTGCCGAGGAGTGAGAGGCATTAACTCGCCTGCGGTACCCAAGCCCGAGTAGCTTCGCGCTGTCGAGGCTCTCCTGAAGCGTCACCCTACGCTGCGGCGGTAACTCCGCTTTCGTTTCCCCACTTCACCGGGCCATGCTGCCCGGAGACGGGAAGTTCATGGCTCGGCTATTTTTCGTTTTGAAAGGAACCTAACTCCATGGATATGGACGGGGCGAGATTGCTCGCCAACGTCAACGACCGAGCGCAAAGACTCTTCGAGGACGGATATCGCATTCGCTCACTTGACGGGAACCGGCACCTGATTCGCTCCGAGCACGGAGCCACCTACACCCTAGATTGCGCCGAAAAGAGCTGTACCTGCCCCTTCTTTGAGAAGCACGGTGGGCGCTACTCCTGCAAGCATATTCTGGGCTGGCGGAAGCTTCTCATGACTCAGAAGATAGAGATGGCCCGCCGCACTGCCCGTTGGGAAGCGGTGGAGCAAGCGATCACTATCGAGCAGGTTCTACAGAGCGCATCACGGGTGCTCCAGCAACGTCTGGAGGTACCACTGTGTCTCTAACGATCTCTCGCTACAAAGGCGGTCGCCATTGGGCGGTGCGAGAAGCTGACACCGGCTCTCTCGTGGTCGTCACGGTCTATCGAAAAGGCGCTGCCGAAGTCGTGCGGAGGCTCACTGGGCAAGTCCCGGAAAAAGCAAAGCGACAGCGGCGCGAAACCTTCGTCTATGAGGCCAGGGAGCCTTTGGAGGCAACGACATGAGCGGCTACACCCGCCCCATCAAGTTTCTCCTGGGAACGGTGCACGTCACCCCGGCGGCGGTCGAAGCACTCATACGCAACGACGTTGAACTGATCCACTTGCTCAAGAGGCATCGGGAAGGCGATTACGGCATGGAGATGTGCTACTACGACCGAGTCGTCAACGAGCAAGAGATCAAGCGCGGCGGACGGATTCTCTCTAGTTACACGCTTACGGATAAGACAGTCATCTGGATTATTACGGCGGCGGGCTGGACAGAATCGACGGTGTTAATCCGGGAGGAGTATTGAAAAATGCCCTCCTCAAAAGAACCCACCCGCGTTGTGAGGGTGAACCTGAGCGATCAGATTTTCACCTTCACCGATGCGACTGGCACCCAGTGGCACTGGAACGCAAGCCTGGGCTACCGGCTCATCCAGCAGGTTCCACGAGAGATCATGGAGTTCTGCCCGGCTGACAGTCAGATTGACATAGATCATCTCAGGCAGCGCTACCCCAACCTCGACGAAGAGTACGCCAAGACAGTTGACCTGTCGCGGCCCATACTCTTCGTCCCCTTCCACGATGGCACCTCAGTGCTTATTGATGGGTGGCATAGGTTGTGGCGCACCGTTTCTGAGGGTGTCGAGTGCGTTCCCTGTTACGAACTCACTCCCGAGGAAGCCGAGCAAGTGCTCGTCGTGAAGATTCCGCCAAGGCCCAAGCTGGCACCAATGGACACACAGAAAGAAAGGCGAAAGCCATGAAACCCGTAGTTTTAGTTTTGGCTCCCTCAGGAGTCACTGACCGGGAGGCGCTTATCGCCTCCAAGATAGAGGAATACGGAGCCTTTGGCGACGTGATCCTCAGGGAAGAGCTGGACGGCCACACCTACCTGTGGAATGTCGGACACGCTACCCACCTCGTCCGAACCAGCAACCGGCCACAGCGCCCGCTGGTACTGGCCGAGCACGGCATCACCGAGGCGCTTTGCCTCAAGTGGCGGCCCGATCTGGACGAGGAAAAGGCCATGACCTTAGACCTCACCGTTCCCCACATCGCCCTGGAGCTAGCGGACCGCACGATTATCCTGTGCTGTTGGATGCGGCTCTTCAAAGCCGTGTGCGAGGGGGTCACGCAGGTTCCTGCCATCTGGCTCACCGCTGAAGATGGGGAAGGCTGCTTGGTCTTCTATCTTGCCCCGGAAGGAGTAGAGGCATGAAAAAGACTCTGGATCAGCGCTTCGAGCTGGAAGACAGTGAGGAGCGCAAAGCCGATTGCCGGGTGCGGGTCTTTGTACCCGTACAAGGTGAAGAGATGAACGACGCGATGGTGCTGGTAAGCTGGTCGCCCTCCGCTCCTGATTTCGCCACCGGCCCCTGGCTGGAGAAGATCATCAGCGGGTTCCGGGAAGGGCTGGCCGAGGTACAAACAGAGCTGGACTTCCTGCTCATTGAGCACTACGCCGCCAGAAGGTACCAGGTCGGCAACGCGATCATGGACTTTGACGAGGAGCTTGGATTGATTCTCTTCAAGGAGGCCACACCAAACTGCAACAGCCCGGCGGCGAACCTACGGGCAGGCAAACGACAGGCGAAGGCGGCAGACAACGCGTCTGCGGTGCGAAAGCGCCGGTCAGTGTACTGGACGCCCCTGTGCCGTGAGGCCGTGGAGGATGTCGTGGGCGAGAACCTGAACGTTTCCCTTGCTGAGGAGATGTATTGCGTTCGCAAACAGATCATGGTTGTATGAAGGATTCTCAGTTTTCTAAGTTTGTCTAAGACAATCTCAAATGCTATCTTCCCTTCGTTAATTTTGATAAATATGGCACTGTTGACATTATTCAATAGTCTGCATTATAAATGCAGACTAT
>NZ_JAYUPA010000888.1:0-8562 GCF_043760365.1 Armatimonas sp. | reverse complement strand
TGCGCGGCGGCGAGCTCTTTGCCTTCGCCGGACTCTACGAAGAGTGGCACGCCCCAGATGGCTCGTCGCTGCGCACCTGCACGTTGCTGACCACCGAGGCAAATACGCTTGTGGGGAAGATTCACGGGCGCATGCCGGTGATCTTGCAAAACCTAGACGACGAAGCCATGTGGCTGGAGGTTGTACGCTACAAGCCCCTCGACCTCCAGCCGCTGTTTTCCCCTTTTCCCGCTGACCAGATGGACGCCACTTTCGTCAGCAAGCGCGTCGGCTCCCCCGCCAATGATGATGCAGAGCTTCTTGTGGCTCTGGCTTAGCGGCTAGAACGGGCCGCGCTCCCATGGCCCCCAGATCGCCAGCGTCACGCCAGGAAGCTGCATATTCGCAAAGAGCGTCTGGCCATCGGGAGAGAAGCAGGCTCCGGCGAACTCGCTGTCTTCGAGGCCAGGGTAGATATTGCGGGCGAAGTTGAAGATCTCGCCCTTTTGGGTCAGGCCACGCAGGTAGCAAGCCCCGCCGTAGGTGTCCTCGCAGAGCACTAGGCCCCCGCGTGGTGTGACGCAGAGGTTGTCTGGGTTCCATAAAACGCTCTTGGACTTGGACTCAAAGAGCAAGATCAGCTCGCCTTTGTCACTGCCCTTGGGCTGGTAGCGCCATACCTGCCCGAGCATTTTATCGCCGCCCGTCGTGGCATTCAGGTAGACGTGGCCATTGCCCCACCAGCAGCCTTCGAGCCGCGCAAAAGTGGCCGCGCCTTTGGCTCTGCCGGACTCGTAGACCGCCAGTGGGTTGGTGCTTGCCGCCGCAGGATCAGGGTCCTCAATGTCTATCCAAACGCACGCGAGTGGCTCGCCGACGGTTTGCTTTTTACGAAGATCCGCCTGGGGCTTGCCCTCAATCACCAGCATCTGGAGCCGCCCGCCCTCGATGAGCTGGCCGGGCTTGGTGGGCAAAAAGCGATAGAACCCTGCGCTCGTACGGTCCTCGGTCTCATAGATAATCCCCGTGGCGGGGTCTACGGCAATCGCCTCATGTACAAAACGTCCCATGGCCTTAAGCGGCACCGGCATCACAGGCGCTTCGTTGCTGGCTGGCACCTCAAAGATATAGCCGTGCTCTTTCTCGAATCCACCAATCGCCTTGCCTTTATCGTCTTTGCCTTTCGCCGCTCCTAGCGTTGTTTCCTCGCACGAGAGCCAGCTTCCCCAAGGCGTGGGGCCGCCCGCGCAGTTGGTGTGCGTTCCCGCGAGACTAATATGGCTCTCGATCAGCTCGCGAGTTACGGGGTCAATCGTGAGCGTAGTCACTCCGCCGCCTGCGCTCATGTCGTAGGCATGCTCGTCTTGGAGAATTGCAGTGCCAGGCCGGGCAAGCGTGTTGGGAACCTCGTGGTTGCGCACGAGGCGCAGCTTACCATTCACCAAGAACGCACCCATCCCGTCATGCTTGGTAGGCGTGAGATTTCCATCGGTCATGCGCGTGCCCTGCCGCCCAAACACGTTGTAGGAGAACCCCTCAGGTAACTCTAAGAGCACCTCGCCCGTGTTGTGCGCCGCCGTGGGTCGCGGATTTCCATAGCCGACTGCCACTGCGCTGCGATCAAGCGCCAGCGCCCCACGGGTTACTAAGCCCGTCAGACCAATCCCGCCACCCAAAAGAAGAGTTCTACGATCCATTCGCTTAGCGTACCCTCTCAGGCACATGTAAAGCTCAAGTGACGATTAAGAAAATCCTCCTACATGATATAATCTCATCTTATAACGATGACCAAGGATGAGCGCCTCCAGTGGTTTGAAGCCACCCTTGAGCAGGCCGGGATGCGACGAACGCTCCCACGCCGAGTTCTTTTGCGTCTGCTGGCCGCCAGTGAGCGTCCTCTCTCGGCTCAAGATATCTACGAGCAGACCGACAATGACATCAATCTCGTCACGATCTACCGCACGCTCAACGAGCTTACCCGGCTAGATTTGCTGATTCGCACAGAGTTTGGTGAGGGTTTCTACCGCTACGAGTCTGCCCCCGGCCCCTCCGACACGGACCATCACCACCATCTCGTCTGTGATAGCTGCGGCTCGATTGCCGACTTTGAGGGCTGCATGGTAGATGCAATGCTCACGCAGACCACGATTCCCCATAACTTTCAGGTCGCCAGCCACACTCTGACACTACACGGAACCTGCGAGCGCTGCCAGACCGTCCCCCCCGTCAAGTAACTTTCTGACAGAAAGATCCCTTCCGTTCGCATCGCGCTACTATTGCATCTGTGTTATAATAAACAGTTTGTAGTATATGGGTATGTCTTGCAAAAAACAGAGATTTTCAAAACGCTTCGTCCCTTCCGTCGTGGCGCTCTGGTTATTTGTCTGTGTTTGGTGCCCACTGACACACTTCCAGAGCCATAATCTACGTACAGAGACAGCAGCACTGACCTCGACACCGAGCGACTCTTGTTCTCTCTGTCTGCTGGAATCGCTTCCTATCTGCCTGACGGCTGTTGCTATAGCGCTCTTTGTCCCTGCCCTCTTCGTTCCCGAGCCTGCCAGCACACGGTTGCTTCTCACAGGGCAAGCGCTCCTCCCGACTCTCTCCACACGCGGCCCGCCTGACTTCCTCTCCTAATATATTTCGTCGTTGATTCTTTTTTCTTCCATATTTCAGGAGTGTGATTTCTCATGCGTGTTTCCTCTAGGGCCCGCTTCGGGCTTGTCCTTGCTATTTCTGTCTCGCTTTGCTCAACTGCCCGCGCCGATGTTGTGGGGCGCTTAAAGATCAAAGTGCTTAATGCCGAGTCCGAGAAGCCGCTCCCTGGCGCTAGAATTCTGCTGATGGACAGTGCCGGGGTGCGTGCGCCTCTTACCATCACCACAGGAGCGGATGGAGTCGCGCTGACGCCCCCCCTGGAGAACCGGGCCTGGAAGCTCGTGACTTCGGTGGGGGAGTTCCAGAAAGACACCCAGAGTGTCACCGTGCTCGCTGATGTCACCACCGATATTGAGGTTCCGCTAGAGCCACTAAAAGAAAAGACGATTAAGATCACCGCCGAGCGCGATAGAGTCCGTAGCGGCGATGCGTCGTCGGCTAAAACACTCTCCAGCGAAACGGTGAGTAAATTTCCGCTAACGGCGGGCAACCACCAGAGCCTTACCAAGGCCATTCGCGCCGTGCCAGGCTTTGCCGAGGACTCTGTCAACCAGATCCACCCCCGCGCCGAGCACGCCGCCACCTCGATCTACCTTAATGGCTTCTTACTCCCCGGCGCGTTTCAGGGCCGCGCGGGGCAGTTTCTGGCTCCCGATGCGCTCCAGACCATTGATGTGATCACGGGCGGCTTCGCGCCCGAGTACGGCTCAGAGACGGCGGCGGCGCTGAACCTGACACTACGCTCGGGGACGCTCGTGCCGTTTCGCACACTGACCCTGACCGGTGGCGGCTTTGGCACAGGCGAGACGAGCTTCACCGCAGGCGGACAGACGGGATCAGAGGGCAAGAAAAAGCTTGGTTATTTAGTAAACTACACGGGCCGCACCACAGACAATGCCATCGAGGCACCTCAGCCCGATCAGCAAACACGTCATAATGGCCAGACCTCACAGACTCTCTTTGCGAACTTTGACTACGATCTCTCGCTTGTGGAGAAGCTCTCGCTGACGGTAAACACCGCTCCAGCACGCACTCAGATCGCTAACCGCACAGGGCTGAGCGCCCCGTATGCTCCCGTAGGGCAGGGATTTGGCTACGGGGGAGTGAAGAACGCCGACAGCGGCCTGGCCTCACAGGAAACCCTGGGTCAGGATATCTACCAGCAGGATAACAATGGCTTTGGGACACTTCAGTACCGCAAGCAACTTAATGCAAAAACGACGGCAGTGCTGACATTTGGCTCCTCAGCATCCCAGCAAGATCTGCTAAATAACACAGCAGGCAATGGCGCAACAATCGCCTCAAGCACGCTCGCAGCGGATTCCTCGATAGAGTTTCATCCGACGATTAAACGTCAGTACAACCAGAGCCAGCTTCAAGGTAATGTCACGATCAACGAGGGCAAGCACATCCTGAAATTCGGCGGCCTCTTCTCCGACCAGCGTGGTAATGAGAGCTACCAGATCACCCCGGGTAGCCAGAGCGCCCTCAATGCGCTTCGTGCAATTGACGAGCGCCTCGTGGCAAGTGGCGGGACGATGGTCGGCGACAACTATATTGTGGGAGCACCGACGATCACCCCCACACTTCAGGTGAAGCGCAAGGGCTACTACGGCGCGGCCTACGCCCAGGACACATTCAAAGTGAGTGAAAAGCTCACAGTGAACTATGGCCTACGCCTAGATACATTCCGCTCCGAGCAGACTGTAGACGGCACAGCGGGCGATACCGTTACCGCCACCGATCTCTCGCCACGTGTAAATCTTGCCTACAACGTGGCTCCTAGAACCGTGGCGCGCGCTTCGTACAACCAGCTCTTCTCTCAGCCGCCGCTGGCTCAAGGAGCGCTGATCGGCACGGGTGTCAAGCCCCAGCGTGTCAAGATGATCGAAACAAGCATCGAGCGCCAGCTCCCACAGAACCAGACTGTCAAGCTGGTGGCCTACCGAAAATGGTTCCAGGATCAGCTCGATACCGCCATTCTGATCCCTGGAACGCAGATCGGGGTGTTCTCCACGGTCAATATCAGTGCGGGATCGTTTGCCAATGGCCTGGAGCTCTCCTACGACAAGGCTCCCCAAAACGGGGTCGGCTTGGGCGGGTTCTTTACCTGGGCTAATGCCATCAACAAGCTGGTCAATGGAGAGGAGCCCTACTCCGATCACGATCAGCTCAACACGCTCTCCGCAGGCATCACCTACGGCCTGAAGAGCGGCGCGAATGTGGCTCTTAGTGCTTACTACGGCAGTGGAGCGTTCTCCTCGCCGATTGTCAACCCACTGGATGAAGATCAGACAGTAGACGGCGGCAAGCGGCAAGCACGCACGGAGCTGAACTTCCGCTACTCCACCGGAGCCAAGCTCCTTAAGAACGATCTGCAGGCAGATGTCTCCGTCGAGAACCTGCTTGACAGCCGTAGCGTGATGAACTTTAACTCCCCCTTCACCGGAACCCGCTTTCAGCAGGGCCGCCGGGTGATGTTTAGTCTGACAAGAAAGTTCTAAATCACATGACGGATCTGAAAGACAATCTCCACAAAGCCCGCTTCGGTCTCGCAATGAGCCTCTCTCTAGGGCTTAATATAGTATTCCTGCTCGCCATCGCACGTTTCTCAGCGAGCCATGTGGGCCATCGCGACAGCCACCCGGGCTTTGTAGAGGTTGTCTTTCAGGACTGCCCAGAGTGCCGTCTTCCTCCAAAGACAGAAACACCTGCAACCCCGGTTCCACTCGCAACGCCTGCCCCAACACCCTCTCCAAGCGCTGTAACACCTCCAACGCAGCAGATAGCCCAGCAGCCACAAATAGCCCAGCAACCACAGCAAGCGCCTATTTCCAGCGCTCGTCCCGTTCTCACTTCGGTTGGCGCACCTGCCCCCCAGCCTTCAGAACGTCCCCAGCCTTCCATAGACAGCTTGCCGCAGCCAGCTCCGAAGCCAGACGTCACCGCCGCCACGCAAGTTCCCGTTCAAGCCGCTCCTACTGTGTCGGCAGCTCCACCGAAGCCCACCCCCGAGCCAACGCCTCGCCCCACCCCTGAGCCTACTCCGACTCCAAAGCCCACTCCGCCCCCCACGCCTAAGCCTACCGGCCCCACCCGCGAGGCCGAACCGACGCACCAAGTCCAGCCCACGATCCCCGACTCGCTGAAGAAAGGCGAGTTCAAATCGTTCGTCCGTGTGGTCGTCGAGATCGAGGCGGATGGTAGCTTCGAGGCCACTCTCCGCACCTCCTCAGGGAACCCCGAGGTTGACCAGCGCGTGCTGGAAGCTCTTAAAAAATGGAAGTGGAAGCCCGCGCTCAAGAGTGGTCAGGCCCTCTCTAGCACCCAGCGCTTCAAGTTCGAGTTCGAAGTTCGGTAGCCCTGTTTTTTCACATCTTCACCCGAAGTTCGGTACAATCCCGCAAGATGCGCTACCGTACTGCTCCTGAAAAACTGTTAGGGTTGGGACTGACTCTGGTTCTGTTGATCATGGCAGGCTGCCTGGGTGATCCCAGCCTGACACCTGCATCTCCCAAAGCAAAGGCCACTTTATTGGAGACCGAAGCCTTTATGGGAAATGCCGTCTGCGCCGAGTGCCACCCCGATATCGCTCGTAGTCATGGACAGAGCTCCCATGCCCAAACCCTGAGCCTCCTCTCCACCCGCGACCTCGGAGCACGCGTGCCGCCCTTGGGTAAGATTGCTCAGTCGGAGTTCGTCCTCCATGAGGCAGCGGGAGTGTTCACCGTTGCCGCTCCGGCCCTCTCGGATCAGAAAGTACCTTTGGATCTTGCCGTGGGGTCTGGGAAAACGGGAGTGACCTATGTCGCCTTTATGGACGATAACAAAATGGCGGAGTTTCGGATGAGCTACTTTCCGGTGAAAAAAACCTGGTACATCACCCCCGGCCAGGAAAAGCTAGCGCCAGGCTCTCTGGGCAAGGTGCACCCGGTAGCCAATGGGAAAAAATGCATGCTCTGCCACGCCGTCGCGGTGCCGGAGACGGGTGGAAAGCCGGAGAAGCGCTTTTTTGGCGTCGGGTGTGAGTCCTGCCACGGCTCGGGTACGGCGCACGTCACAGCCGCCCGCTCTGGCAAGTTCGACAGCGGGAAGATGGAATCTTTGGGTAAGCTTCCGGCGACCCGGCTCAACTTGCTGTGTGGGAAGTGCCACGGGTCACGCCAGGACGTCGAAGCGGCGCACCTTCCTAAATCCGTCAGTAACCGAATGCAGACCTACGGCCTGATGGAGAGCAAGTGCTTCCAGAAAAGCTCTGATAAGCTCTCGTGCCTTACGTGTCATAGCCCGCACGAAAACGCCAAGAGCGCAACCAGGGAGCCCGCCTTCTACGAACGCGCCTGCCTGACGTGCCACTCCGCGCAGACCCCGCAAAAGCCCTGCCCGATCAACCCGACGGCCAAGTGCATCGGCTGTCACATGCCTTCGCGAAAGGCGCTGACAGGCTCCGCTATCCCTATGACAATGGCGGATCACAAGATTCACATCCCTTCAAAAAATTAATACTATTTTCACATGTGGCATAGACATTGCGTGGGGGGCATGGTATAAACCAATGTTAAGTCGGGCTTAATAAAAACGCTTCGAAGCGTCTCATCCTACCTGGTAAATGCCGCCCGATGGTGCTTGTGCACAAACATTGGAATCACTACGAAAACTCACTGAAATAAGAGGTTTTGAATGACTCGTTTTTCTTCGGCCAAAAAAGCGTTTACGCTGATTGAGCTTCTCGTCGTCATCGCGATTATCGCGATTCTCGCCGCTATCTTGTTCCCTGTCTTCGCGCAGGCGCGTGAGCGTGCTCGTGCTATCTCCTGCATCTCCAACCTCAAGCAGATCGGGCTTGGCCTGATGATGTATTCCCAGGACTACGACGAGACCCTACCCGTCGCTTTCCCCGCTAACCCGCCTATCTTCGGGGGCGGTCAGGCAGTCACTCCGTTTGAGTCCATGATCGAACCCTACACCAAGAACACGGACATGTGGAAGTGTCCCAGTGTCAACCGCAATGCAGGCGCGAACTATGGCCTGGGCAACTACTACGACGGCAGATTCAACTTAGCGCCTAAAACCCGTACCTACAGCTCGGTAGGACGCATCAACACACGCCAGGCAAACGGAACCGACCAGAACACGGGCATGTCCAACTGGGGTGGCACGCCCACCGCGCTCGCCGCAATGGATGCCCCCGCAGAGACCATCGAGGTCGTGGATGTCAACGGAGGCGATGTGAACTACGGCTCACCGTGGGGCTCCCTCTTCACCGGGTGTGATACCTGGAAGCTGGCCGGGCGCATGAGGGCCCAGGATGCAGCCACCTCAGGAAACTGCGCTGGTGCCTACAATGCCAACCCAGGAACCAAGGGCCACATGGAGAATGGCAACTATGTCTTCGCAGACGGCCACGCCAAGGCACTGAACTGGGGAACCGTTCGCAAGAACGATTTCTACCTCTTCAAGAACGCTAAACCCACCGTACTCTTCACCCCGTAGGCTCGCGACACCTCCTTAACAAGACGCACCGCCTCTTTGATGCGGTGCGTCTTTGTAATGATGGAAAGGAAAACCTCTTATGACTAAAACACTCCGCTGTTCGCTTCTCCTCGCCCTCCTGGCGACCACGTTGTGCCTGCTGGGCTGCCAGAAAGACGAAGTTGCCAAGGACTCCGCCTCCACAATTGCGGCCGATGCCAAGGCAAATGCAGGAGCTGCCCCGGTAGCCGTGCCCAGTGAGGCGAAGGGTCAGATGGATGCCGCCCTCAACGACCCCAATACACCGCCTGAAGTGAAGGCGAAAATCCGAGCACAAGGCGGCGGGCAGTAGGTTTTAGAGATACTCTAGCAGATATGCCCGCACCCCGTACCCGTTCTCAGGCCGCAGCGCGTCAACGACTCCGTTGGCTCGGTGCGGCCCTTGCTTTT
>NZ_JAYUPA010000887.1:0-8569 GCF_043760365.1 Armatimonas sp. | reverse complement strand
CACTCCATCGAGTGCCGCGTCACGGCGCAAGACCCCGCCAAGAACTTCGCACCGTCGGCAGGCAAGATGGGCGAGGTTCTGCTTCCGGGCGGCCTAGGAGTGCGCGTGGACACCCAGATCTTCTCTGGCTACAGTGTCCCGCCCTACTACGACAGCAACTTAGCTAAAGTGATTGTCTGGGGCGTGGACCGCGACGAGGCGATTCGGCGCATGGAGCGCTGTCTGAGCGAGACACGTATCGAGGGCTTGCCCACCAATATCAGCTTTCTGAAGCAGATTCTGGCCGACAGCCGCTACCGCAACAACGAGGTCTCCACCAAGTTCCTCCCCACTCTTATGGAGGAGCTCGGGCTGTGATGGGGTGCTTGTTCCCCTCCCCCGGCTCCATTCGTACCTCTCTACGCCACCCCCTCCCGATAACGGGAGAGGGTGGAGGGGGCTTTAGCCTCCTTGCCGCAACAGCGGGGCCATTTATGCGCCCGTGTATCAACGGCATTGCGTGTGGAGATGGATTGTTATGAGTGCGTTTTTGTCAATCGATGATAATTCACAGCACATCGCCATTTATATTTATCATCTCCATCTTTCTCATATTAAATGTTTTCCATCAGATAAATTACCTTTTTATGAACCAAAACATGATAAAATCCACAAATGGAATATAATTATCGGAAATAACGGAACTGGAAAATCGACATTACTTCAATCAATAGCATTAATGAGTCCACAAATTTCCCATCCCTCGCAAAATTCAGATTCACTTCTTCATATGATGAATGTCATAGAGCCTAAAACATATAAAGATCAAAAATTGATAACAAGTCAGTTCCCCTCAAAAAATCATAATGGAGAACTATCGCAAATTAAAATATTATTTAAAAGTGTGTACCCATATAGCCTAAGTCTAATTATTTCCGACCATGGTTTTTCACATGACCTAGAATTCGACACAACTTTAGAGAATTGTTTTATATGCGGCTACGGTGGAATGCGTCGTATTGGCAATCATGATAATAGTGAAATGCCTGACAATAGTGAAACATTGTTTGACTCTGAAGCGCAACTAATCAATGCCGATCTCTGGCTTTCCAAGGCAGACTATGCCGCTCGAATCAATGACGACGAACGTACAAAGCGGCGGCTTCGTGTTGTTGAAGAAGCGCTGATTGCGATCCTCCCCGACGTTTCCGAGTTCCGCTATCGTGTAACCGACGACAATGCTCTGGACCCGATTGCGGAGGCGCAAACACCGTATGGGTGGGTGCGGATTCGGGAATTGAGCCTGGGGTATCAGACAGCGCTGGCGTGGGTGGTGGATTTTGCGGCGCGGATGATCGCACGCTATCCCCACAGTGAGAACCCGCTCGCGGAGCCTGCGGTGTGCCTCGTGGATGAGATTGACCTGCACCTGCACCCGCAGTGGCAGCGGGAGCTGATCAAAAGACTCGACGAGATTTTCCCACGCACGCAGTTCATCGCTACGGCTCACAGCCCGCTGGTAGTGCAGGCCGCACCCGATGCCAATATCATTCTGCTGAAGCGCGAGGGCGACCATGTGGTTGTGAAAAACGATGTGGACGAGATTCGCAAGTGGCGCGTGGATCAGATTCTGGCGAGCGAGCTCTTTGAAGAGCAGCCCGTCTATGCCCCCGAGATTCAGGCGCTTCTCGATGAGCGTGAGCGTCTTCTCTCGCAGGCGGAGCTTTCGGCAGAAGATCAAGCGCGGGTTGCTGTGATTGATGCGGAACTTGACAAGCTACCCTCCGCCGCACGTCCTGCCGATCAGGAAGCGATGGACTTAATCCGCCGCACTGCCGCACTCCTGAAGAACCAGAAATGATCCGTGTGGTAAAGCGAGCTTCGGTTCCCGAAAAGCTCGCAACCGCTGGCGTGGACGCGACACAGCGCTTCTGCCAGGAACACGACAGTGGCAAGCGGGAATTTGCGTTCGATAAAAATCTCTACGGCCACAAGACCGTGAAGGATGCCATGGTAGAGGATCAGTTCGGCAAGTGCTGTTTCTGCGAGCGCAAGGTGGGCTCCGATAGCGATGTGGAGCACTTCCGCCCCAAGAGTTCCGTCTGCCAGGAGAGCCATGCAGATCGCCTCACGCCTGGCTACTACTGGCTGGTCTACGACTGGGACAATCTCTTTGTCTGTTGCCGACAGTGCAATCAGTGGTTCAAGCGCGATTTCTTCCCTCTCAGAGATGCAACGCAGCGTGCCCGAAGCCACCACGATAATCTTGCCCTGGAGAGTCCTCTACTAATCCATCCTACTCAAGACGATGCGGAGGCGTTTATCGGCTGGCGCGACGATGTCCCCTATCCTATTAACAACAGCGAACAGGCAAGGCACACCCTGGAGATACTTCAGCTTCGCAAGGAAGATCGTCCCCCACAGCATCATGGCGACCTCCAAGCCACACGCCGGGATCACCTTCAACTTCTCCAGAGCCTCTGTGACATCCTACAACTTGCTCCCACAGTGGAGGTAGAGTTCCAGGCCCGCGACCTGCTTGCACGAATGCAGAGTAATCAGGAAGTTTTCGCCGCTATGACCCGTGCCTTCTGCGCCGCCCGAGGAATCGCATGACCTGGCACTGGGTTGCTTTCGACAGCCTCTCTCCCACCGAACTCTACGATTTGATGCGCTTGCGGCAGGAAGTCTTTGTGGTGGAACAAAACTGCGTCTACCTCGACGCGGATGGCTACGATCAGAAGGCGTGGCACCTAATGGGCCATGATGGCGAGGGGCGACTTGTTGCCTGCCTGCGACTGTTTGCACCAGGAGTGAAATATGAAGAGTTTCCGAGTGACGCGTGTATTGGGCGGGTGTGCACGGCGGTTTCGGTGCGCGGGTCGGGGCAGGGGCGGGAGCTGATGGAGCGCGGGATTGCGGAAGCGGAGCGGCTCTGGCCGGGGTGCGCGATTCGCATCTCGGCACAGGTGTATCTGCTTAATTTTTATGTGAGCCTGGGATTTGTCGTGGCATCGGACCCCTACGACGAAGATGGGATTTCACATGTGGAGATGGTTCGTCCTAGTTGATATACTCCCTTTATGGCCTACAGTAACTTCACGCTGAGCAAGCTTGAATCAGAGTTTGGGATTTCCATCGTGCAGACGGCAGGTATTTTCCGCGAGCTTCCGGCGGTTACTCCTAGCGCTCTACTGCTTCAGGTACTGGAGGACAACTTACCTCTAGCACTGCCCAATGGCTCTGAGAAAGCTCGCTCAGAGTGGATCTTAGCCCCACTACTTGCCGAAGTGCGGCGGCAGCTCCATAAAAAAATTAGTGTCTTCTCCGGGATCACGTTCAACGTGGATCGGAAACGAGGGCTGGATGGGATTTGTGATTTTCTTTTGTCCACATCCGCTCAGCAGCTTGAGCTAGAATCGCCCGTTCTGTGCGCTGTAGAAGCCAAGGAGCACAATACAAGTTTGGGGCTGCCTCAGTGTATTGCGGAGATGGTGGCAATTCAGCTCTACAACGAGCGCGCCAATACGTCGCAAGATGCCATCTACGGGGTGGTGACAACCGGCGAGTTGTTTCTCTTTTTACGGATGCGTGGCGCGGTGGTTGAAGTAGATCTCGAAACGTATGCGCTTCACCCCGTGGAGCGGGTTCTGGGGGTACTCGTCGGGATTTTCCCTCATACGATACAATAGGCGCTGTGTCTGCCGCTATGTCATTCCGTTCGCCTGCTTACCGGGAGCTCATTCTGGGGCTGATTGGGCGGGATGTGAAAACTCGCTACAAACAATCGGTGCTGGGCTATGCTTGGGCGGTGCTCTATCCACTGGCAACGGCGCTGATCTTCAGTATTGTGGGGCAGATTATACTGCGTCAGAAAACAGGTGGGCTTCCCTACCCCGTCTTTGCCTACTTCGGGTTGCTCTACTGGAATCTTTTTTCGTCGGGCCTCACGGCGGCGACGGAGAGCCTTGTGGGGCACCTGAACTTGATTACCAAGGTCTACTTTCCTCGCGAAGTCTTCCCCATTGCGGCGGTGCTCTCCAAGCTTGTGGACTTTGGGTTTGGCTTAGTGGGCCTGCTGCCTCTCTTACTGTTTTTCCGAGTTGCGCCTGGCCCGTGGATTCTCTTGAGTATCCCGATTGCCTTAATCGTGGTTTTATTAGCAACGGGTTGGGGAATGCTACTAGCGTGTGCCAATCTCTACTTCCGCGATGTGCGACATCTCGTGGGGATTGTGCTGAGCCTGTGGGGATTCCTGGTGCCCAATATCTACCCACTGCACCAAGTACCACGCGAGTGGCAGAGCCTCTATCTGCTCAACCCGGTGGCAGCACTCACGGAAGCGGGGCGCCGACTGGCGTTTCCTCAGACCGGCTGGTTGCGTGCGATTGACCCAGAACAGGGGAATCTGCACTCGCTCTGGCCCTATCTGGGAAATGCACTGGCGGTCGCGCTTATCTCTCTGGTAGTGGGGTTTGTTGTGTTCAAACACAACGAGCCCCACTTTGCCGAATATATCTAGATCGAGGAGCTTAGAATTTTGAGTAAACGTGCACTGATCACCGGTATCACCGGTCAGGACGGATCGTATCTGACAGAGCTATTGCTGTCGAAGGGCTATGAAGTGTTCGGCGTTGTGCGGCGCTCCAGTACGGAGAGCTACGAGCGTATCGAGCACCTGCGGGACAGAATCACGCTTGTCCAGGCAGACTTACTGGATCAGTACTCACTGATCGAGGCACTAAAAGCGGCACAGCCCGATGAGGTCTATAACCTCGCGGCGCAGAGCTTCGTCCCGACGTCTTGGTCACAGGCAGTGCTAACCGGCGAGTTCACGGCGCTGGGTGTCACCAAGGTACTGGAGGCCGTGCGCTCGGTAAATCCAAAGATTCGCTTCTACCAAGCGAGCTCGTCGGAGATGTACGGCAAAGTGCTTGAAGTGCCTCAGCGCGAGGAGACCCCGTTCTATCCCCGTAGTCCTTATGGTGTTGCGAAAGTCTATGGCCACTTTATCACGGTGAATTATCGCGAATCGTATAACCTATTCGCCGTTTCTGGCATACTTTTTAACCATGAAAGTCCTCGTAGGGGATTAGAATTTGTTACACGTAAAGTAAGCGATGGTGTTGCGAAGATTAAACTCGGTTTAGCAACAGAACTGCGCATGGGAAACCTAGATGCCAAGCGTGACTGGGGCTTTGCGGGCGACTATGTCGAGGCGATGTGGCTCATGCTCCAGCAAGACGCCCCCGATGACTACGTTATCGCAACGGGCGAGACGCACACCGTCCAGGAGTTGGTCGAGGTCGCGTTCGAGCGCGCCGGGCTGGACTGGCAGAAGTACATCGTGATAGATCCTCGCTTCATTCGTCCTGCCGAGGTAGATCTTCTAATCGGTGACCCCGCGAAGGCGAAAGCCAAGCTCGGCTGGGCGCGTAAGACCAGCTTCAAGGATCTAGTTCACATGATGGTTGACTCCGATATCGCCCGCTTGGAAGTGCGCAAGTAGAATCGCCGCCCCCATGAACGGGGGCGAACAAAGGGGGCGGGCTGGTTCATGCGAATTCTTATCACCGGAGCAACGGGATTTGTCGGGGGGTATCTCGCGGCGGAGCTCGCGGCGCACTACCCCCTGGCAAAGCTTTTTGGCACGACCTACGGCCATACGTCAGGCGCAATGCTTCCCGATGGCATGCCTCTTTTAGAGGCGGATCTGCGCGACCCCGCTAAGATCCGGGAAGCACTAGCGCAGAGCACACCCGATGTAATCTTCCATCTGGCGGGCTTTGCGTCCGGGGCGGGCACCGATGTGGCGGTGATTCGTGCGGCCAATGTGGATGCCACGCGCCTGCTGGTGGAAGCGGTGGCCGAGAGTGAGAAGCCCTGCCGTCTTCATCTGGCGAGCACAGGCTATGTCTATGGCACCACGCCGCCAAACGTGCCTGCCACAGAAACCGACACGCTACGCCCGGAAGGGCCGTACGCACACTCCAAGGCCGAGATGGAGACCGTCGTGCAGCCGCTGGCTTCTGAGAAACTCTCTATCACGGTCACGCGGGCCTTCAATCACACAGGCCCGCGTCAGACCCCGGTCTTTGTGGCACCAGGGTTTGCCCGGCAGCTGGCACGGATTGAGCGGGGACTGGATGCACCCGTCATGCGTGTCGGCAATTTAGAAGCGCTCCGTGACTTTCTTGATGTGAGAGATGTCGTTCGAGCGTATCGTTTACTGCTTTGCGAGCTAGAGCCTGCGCCCTGGCGTGTTGTCAATGTTGGTAGTGGGGAGGCAGTAGCCATACAGAGTATTCTGGACACGCTCCTCACTCTGACGCAGACACGTGTTACGGTGGAAGTAGACCCTGCACGCCTGCGGCCCTCAGACATGCCAGAGTGCGTCGGCTCCCCTGCTCTGCTCTCCCAGCTCACTGGCTGGAGAAAGACCCACTCTTTAACCGATACTCTGTTGGAGACACTGGCCTGGTGGCGCTCCACAGGAGTAGATATCTGGTGACCGAGACAAAGCCGCTGATTCTGGTTCGCCCGCCGCACGGGCTGGCGGCGCTTAATATTCAGGAGCTGGTGCAGTACTGGGAGCTCGTGCGGACGTTTGCTCAGAAAGAAATCTTACTGCGCTACCGCCAGACAGCGCTCGGCGTGGTCTGGGTGGTGCTTCAACCTCTTCTTACCTCCGCAATCGCAAGCTTTGTCTTTGGAAAAATCGCGGGTTTCGCGCAAGGCGACAGCGTATTCTTCCTGCGTGCCTTCGCCGGGCAGATCGCTTGGACTATTTTCGGCCTTTCCATCTTCAAGATTAGCACGTGCCTTGTGGGCAACAGCGCGATGCTCTCAAAAGTTTTTTTCCCCAGGCTCACCCTACCCGTTGCTTCTACCGTCGCGGCGCAGGTGGACACCCTCGTGGCGCTGGCAGCGTTTGGTCTGCTCATGCCCTTCTTCCATGTCGTACCGACACTTGCATTTCTGACACTCCCACTGTGGTTCGGGGCGCTGGCAGTCATGGCGCTCGGTGTGGGGATGATGGCGGCAGCTCTCATGGTCTCCTACCGGGATGTGCAGTTTGTCTTGCCGGTCTGGCTAAACTCTCTGATGGTGTTCTCCCCGGTGCAGTGGCCACTGGCGAAGATGGCGGAAAAGCTAGGCGGCCTGGGAACTCTCTATCTGGTCGGCAATCCTGCCGCGATTCTTATCGAGGGCTTCCGCTGGTCGCTCATGGGAGGCACACTGCTCATTGCGCCCTGGCAAGTTGCCTACGCCGCCCTGATGAGTGTTGCGGTTTTGTTTGTGGGCTTGTTAATCTTCCGGATGCAGGAGCGAAGGTTCGCCGATGTCATCTAACACCAAGATGGTAGGCGTCGAGAACCTTGGCAAGCTCTATAAGATTGCTCCCAAGGGAACGCGGCCTGGGACGCTCACTGAGAACCTTCTCGCGACACTACGCGGCAAGCAGCCTCCCAAAGAGGACTTCTGGGCGGTGCGCAGTCTTAGTTTCGAAGTCCATCAAGGGGAAGTGGTCGGTCTGATCGGGCACAACGGCGCGGGCAAGTCCACGCTCCTCAAGCTACTCTCGCGCATTACCGAGCCTACCGAGGGGCAGATTGCGCTCTACGGGCGGGTCGGGAGTTTGCTGGAAGTCGGGACGGGATTTCACCCGGAGCTCACAGGCCGCGAGAATGTGTTTATGAATGGCGCAATTCTAGGGATGAGCCGCAAGGAGATTCAAAATCGCTTCGAGGAGATCATTGAGTTCGCGGGGCCGCGCGTGGCACTACACCTCGACTCCCCCGTCAAGCGCTACTCATCAGGAATGACGATGCGGCTGGGCTTTGCCGTGGCTGCTAATCTCAACCCGGAAATTCTGATCGTAGATGAAGTGCTAGCCGTCGGTGATGCGGAGTTCCAGAAGAAGTGCCTCGGGAAGATGCAGGAGGTGGCGGGAAGTGGCCGAACGGTATTTTTTGTGAGCCATAATCTTGCCGCCGTGACCGCGCTCTGCACCCGTGCTTTGCTACTGCACGGCGGTCAGCTCCACGAAGACGGCCCCGTGGCCCGCGTCGCCGCCACCTACCAGCTCATGACCCGCACGAGCACGGCGCTCGGTGGTGATCTCACACACGCTCAGCGCACGGGCACGGGTACGGGACGTTTTCTCGCACTGGCGCTCCAGCCCTTCGCTGCCGATGGCGCGCCACAGCCGCTGGTTTACAATGGAAGCAAAGTCCAGTTTGAGCTGACGGTCAAGGCCGAGCAGCTTGTGACTGATGCCTCGGTGGCACTCTGGATATCTGACTCCAACACCTATCGGTTAGTGGACTGCTCATCGGCGCTTCAGGGCAAGCTCGTGCGCCTGGAGCCTGGGGAAGTGGTGCGGGTGCGCTTCACCCTCGGTGAGCTACTGCTCAAGCCCGGCCTCTACACACTCGGCGTCTCGCTGGGTCGTACGGAGATCGAGGACATGGATACAATTGAGTATGCTGGAACCCTGGAAGTCGCGGTAGACCCGGATGCTGCCCAGGCGGCCCTCCTGCTCCCTGGTGCCTACACCTGTCGCTACCAGACCGAGATATTGCCTGGT
>NZ_JAYUPA010000886.1:0-3019 GCF_043760365.1 Armatimonas sp. | reverse complement strand
AGCAAAAAGACATTATGATCTTGGATGTCTCCCCCCACCGACTGGGGGTGGCGACAATCAAACAGGTGGGTAACGAGCAGTACATCGAGGACTACTTCAGTGAGCTGATTCCCAAAGACGCCAAGCTGCCCGCGATTACCAAGCGAGACTACATGACCCTCTCCGATGGCACCGGTCCCATTGCGATCCGTATCTACGAGGCAGTTACCGCAGGAAATCTCTGTCGTGAGCACCGTATGCTCAGTGAGCTAGCACTCCGGGCGCTGAATGCCGAGTCTAAAGATGAGCCGATTCAAGTCGAGTTCCGCTACACACTCGATGGGACTCTGGAGGTCGCCGCACGCTACATTAGCGCCCCCATGGTGCAGATTGATGGCAAGTTCATTCTGGATGCCCCTGGAGCGGGCGGCGCAGAGATCCCTCAGGATATCTGGCGCAATGCCCCGCTGGCCGAGCTGGCACTTCCTCTTATTGAGCAGGCGGAGCGGCAAGTTCAGGAAAACCCTGAGCTGGGCAGTAGCATTGGAGAGATGGCAGGTTTCGTCAAGCTCGCCGTGATCCAGAACGACGAAGACCAGGTACGCAAGCGCCTAGACAAGCTCACCGATCTTCTCTTTGAGCTCACTTAGGCTCTGAGGTCGAAACACCTTCTTGCCAATAATATCACCAGGCATGGAAGAAAAATTGGACACGATAACCCTCTACGATACCCTGGACATCTCCGAGTCGGCGAAGACTGAGGAGATCCAGCAGGCCTACTTTCGTCTTGTCCGTCTTTGTCAGCCCCAAAAAGACCCGGAGTACTATCAGGAGCTCAACCATGCACGTGAGACTCTGGTAGATCCGCAGCGACGTGGTGAGTACGATCAGACACGCAAAAACGGCTCACGGGTACGTGTCCTTGTGGATCAGGCTGCCCGTGCCCTGGAGCGCGACCCACAAAAAGCCCTCGGGCTGCTCAAAAGTGCCGTCGCCATGGCACCAGACCTACCTCGTCCGCGTCAGTTCATGGCGCAGCTCCTGATGCGAAACAAAGACTACGCCCTTGCCGAGCGGCAGTACCGCTGGCTTTTGCGGCGCACCCCCAACGACGAGGCCTTGCGCTGTAAGCTCGCCCGCTGTTTCTTAGTACAGGGAAAGGCCCCCGAGGCGGAGCAGGAGCTCAAGGCCTTACTTGCCCTCAATGAAGCGCACTACGATGCCCAGCTCCTTCTCGCACGCATCTACCGCAGCCAGGGACGTACTGAGGAGCTGATTGATGCGCTCGAGGGGGCGATCTTCATGGACGAGGTAGAGAACTTCGCGGACTTTAATGCCTTACTCCAGCTCCTGATGGTCTATATCCAGAGCGGTGATACTCCCAATGTTGAGGAAACCTCTCTACGCCTCCTCAATGTTATCCCCGCCAATAAAAGCCAGCTCGCCATGGATGCGTTTTTCCAGACAGTCGAGCTCTTTTTCCGTGAGGATCACTTTAACTGGGGCCATCAGCTCCTGCTTGCCACTCAGCCGCTTCCCTTGCCGGAGGACAGTCCCGCAAGAGCACGGAGGGAGGACCTTATTGCCTGGTCAGCGCTGCAACAAGAGGCGCAGAGCCTAGAGCGCGACACTCTGCTCCAGGGGGCCATTCGTAGCTGCTTTCAGGTGCTCTACCGCGACCGTTCCTCGGAGGCGATTCGCCAGACACGTATGAGCACTGCCTTTAGCCAGCTCCAAAAAGAGTACGAGGTTGATCCGCGTCAGATCCTACAGCAGCTCGCCTACCTTCGCAATGAGTATCCGCTAATCAGTGCCAACCAGGAAAAGTTCCTGGGCAGCCTCTGTCAGCGCGCCCTCCAGCGCCAAGTTTTTCTCCAGGCACAGCAAACAGCCCGAGCAGCCGCAGCCGCACAACAACCTGCTCTGGAGCCTCGCCGCAGCGGCTTCTTGGAGCGCTTGGCGGGAGCACGCTGAGCAAAGAGGCGAGCGCATGCTATAATTTCGTAGCATGAGCCAACTTACCCTTATCGAAGAAGTCCGCGCCCGCCAGATTCTGGACTCGCGCGGCAACCCCACTGTTGAAGTGGATGTTATTTTAGAGTGCGGCGTGGTCGGACGCGCCGCCGTTCCCTCAGGAGCCTCCACCGGCGCACACGAAGCCGTCGAGCTCCGTGATGGCGACAAAGCCGTCTATCTAGGCAAGGGTGTTTTAAACGCCGTCGCCAATGTCAACGACTCAATCTCCCCCGAGCTTTCCGGTTTCGACGCCTCGGATCAAGCGGGCCTAGACAGCCTACTGCGCACTCTGGATGGCACACACAACAAGGCCAAGTTCGGAGCCAACGCGATTCTGGGTGTCTCGCTGGCTGCGGCCAAAGCTTCGGCGGAGGCGCTGGAAACCCCACTGTGGCGCTATATCGGCGGCGCTAACGCCAAGCAGCTTCCCGTTCCAATGCTCAACATCATCAATGGGGGCAAGCACGCCGATAACTCCGTGGATCTACAAGAGTTCATGGTCATGCCCGTGGGCGCGACCAGCTTCTCCGAGGGCCTGCGCTGGGGCGCGGAGATCTTCCACGCCTTGAAGTCCGTGCTCAAAGGCAAGGGCTACGGCACGGCAGTCGGCGATGAGGGCGGCTACGCTCCGAACCTTAAGAGCAACGAAGAGGCGCTGGATGTGATCATGGAGGCGATCAACAAAGCGGGCTACACGCCGGGTGCCCAGATCCAGATCGCCATGGACCCCGCCACCACCGAGCTCTACGAAGAGGGCAAGGCCAATGGCCGAGAGGGTAGCTACTACTTCTGGAAGTCCAACCTCTGGAAGACCCGCGAGGAGATGGTCGCATTCTGGGCCGATCTCGCCGCCAACTACCCGATTATCTCGATTGAGGACGGTATGTCGGAGGACGACTGGGAGGGCTGGAAGCTACTCACGGAGGCCATCGGCAAGAAAGTCCAGCTCGTCGGGGATGATCTTTTCGTCACCAATACCACACGCCTGGCCACGGGCATCGAGCAGGGAATCGCCAACTCGATT
>NZ_JAYUPA010000885.1:0-3021 GCF_043760365.1 Armatimonas sp. | reverse complement strand
CCTCTCGGATTGGCAAGTACCAGATCATCTTGACAGGCGCGAGCTTTGCCACGCGTGTCAACAGCAACGAGATGGCAGTCGCCGGTCAGGGCAAGAAGTTCCTCGTGCTCAACTACACCGTGCAAAATCCTGGCACCCAGGAGCTTGGATTTGATGGGAGCCTCGTTCGATTCACGGTCGTCGGTGCCGACAATGCGAACTATGAGAATGTCGAGGTGGCTCTCAATCCAGAGAAAATGTCACAAGTGAGCGTGCAGCTGAAACCCGCACAGAAAGCTCCTTTCGTGACCTACGTCGAGGTTCCCGCAAGCGACCCTATCCCCAAGCTGATCGTCCTGAGCGGCAATGCGCCGGTAGTACGCTTCGATCTGAAGGGAAAGGTCAAGAAGTTCACGGGCATGTACGCGGCCCCCGATGGCGTCACCGCGCTTGACACGGGCAAGGCGAAGCTA
Organism: Armatimonas sp.; assembly: GCF_043760365.1. GTDB lineage: Bacteria > Armatimonadota > Armatimonadia > Armatimonadales > Armatimonadaceae > Armatimonas. The sequence continues at coordinate 2,569 of NZ_JAYUPA010000885.1, read as the reverse complement.
AAGGAAAAAGTCGAGCTGGGCTTTTTAGACTTCGCCGTGGAGAAAGTCGAAGAAAGCGCGGTAGCACTCGGCGAGGTCACCCCAGACGAAGACAAGAAGCTCGTGGTGGTTCATGTCGCCTACACAAATCCAGGCCAGCTAGCAAGGGAGATTAACTGGGGCAATTACACGTTGGCTATGAAGGATGCGAACAACGAGCCGATGGATTTCCAAAACACATTGTTCAATGCGGTGGGAAATACGAGCCTAAACTCGGAAATCAAGCCAGGTGAGACAGTGCGTGGCCGATTGATCTTCTCGGCGGCGAAGGATGCGAAACCGGATTCCCTCACGTTCACGCTCAGTGAAATTCGCTCCGCCATTGTCTCGCTAAAATAGCCGCCACACGCTAGAGGTCATGACTATCTTCTACCTCGCTCAGCGGGAGGGGCTGGGGGTGGTTCGAAGCGCGCGCGGCGACACCCCCAAAGCGCTTCGGATGGTCTTATTGAACAGATGCAAGTCCGGGATACCGACGGCGATGGCGACGGATTTTATGGGAAGCGTGGACTCTTTCAGTAGGTGCTCGGCCCGTTCGATGCGGCGCTGGCGCAGATAGCCAATCGCGCTGGTTCCCACTTGCTGCTGGAAAAGTCGCCCCAGATAGCTGTACGACACCCCCGCTTCACGGGCGAGCTGAGCGATACTGAGCGGCTCCCCCAAGCGCTGCTCGATGCGCTCGATGGTCGCCGCAACGGCGGGATGGCCCGTGGTGCTGGTGCGCGGCGTCGGACGCTCGGTGAGCTGACAAAGAATCTCCCACAGACGTGCTTGCCGTCGCCAGCGCGGCAGGTGCGGCGCGAGCGCCACTTCCTCGAACTGGGTGTAGAGTGCCGGAAAGCGTGCGCCCAGATCCTGCATCAGCGGAATTGTCCCGGTACTGGTGCCCGGCGGAAGGCGAAAGTGGGCGTACAAATGCGGCGATGGCCCCTCGTAGCGGTAGAGCACCGGCTGGTTGGGTGGGGTCAGTCCTACAAAGCCGGGACGGATCGGAAAGACCTGCCCGGCCAGCTCCAAAGTGGCACGGTAGCGGTAGAAGTGCAGCGACCAGAGCGTGGGAAGCTGGAAGCGATCCGTGCTCTGTCCCCCGTGCAGCCCCGCCGACATCTGCACTAGCACAGGCGGCTCCGCCAGGCAGATCGGCCACTCGGCAGCTTGCCAGTTATCGCCTCCCGTGTTCATAACGATTTTTTACCACCAATTGACAACCTAGGCCATTGAAACAGAGAATAAGAACAATTAAAATCAACCAATTCCGCCCCGATAAACGGGGGCGTCTTATTGTCGCTACGCGACACGAAGGGCGTGCCGCCCATAGGAAGTTCGGATGGCTGCCTGCAGCCTTTGTGTCCGAGGCACGAGGACAATAAGACGCTCCCGTTCATGGGAGCGATCTGGAGGATAACGATGTTACGGCAAAAACTGCTGGTACTCTACCTGCACTATCCCGCACTGAATAGCGGCGTGTGCGCCTGGTCTATCTGGGACGGGACGGGCAAGGAGCACCACACCACGGGCGACAGCGACACGCCCCCCTACAACTCGGTGATCGAAGCGATGAAAGATGGCTGGCGCGTGATCCAGTTCCCGCAGCTCAACCCCGCCTACCCCGGCATGGAGCTGACAACCTCGTACCTACGCTTTGAGTATATTTTAGAGAAGCTGGAGGATATCAGCAATGGCAGTTAGTAAAGAGCATCTGCTCACAACAGTCCAACTAGCAAACTTCGCCGCCGACGGTCTGCTGGTCTTCCCGGAGCTCATTCCCGATGAAGTGAATCAAGAGGCGATGCGGGAGATTGATGAAAAACTCATCCCCACCGGCTACGAAAAATCCGGCCAGGAGCTCGCCAATATCTGGAAAGAGAGCAAGGGCTTCGGGGCGTTTTTTCGTCTGCCGCAAGTGGAGGGAATTATCCGGAGCCTTGTTGGGCCGTCACCGCTCTACGACCACCACGCGTTCCATAAAGTGGGGCCGCACCACGAAGAGGGGCAAATCTGGCACGCCGATAATATCATTGACCCGCGCCAGCACTTCGATATCCAGTTGTTTTATTTTCCTCACGACACGCCGCGCGAGATGGGCGGGACGATGTTTCTGCCCGGCAGCCACCTGCGCCGCATCCACGAAACCGATATCGGGCGCTACCAGAACTTTCGGGGCCAGCTCCCGATGGTCTGCAAGGCGGGGACAATCGCGGTGGGGCATCATGGGCTCTGGCACTGCGCGCAGCCCAACCACACAGAGAGCATGCGCTACATGTTCAAGCTGCGCCTCAACCCGACCGTGCGTCAGCGCCAGCTCTGGAACACAGATGACCTCAACGACCCCCAGGTGCCGGGGATTCTGAATCGAAATCATCGCTGGTACGGCAACGACGATCGCCTGGAGATCACTCAGCGCATCAAGTTCTGGCGATTCTTGCTCGATGACGACAAGTGGGACGCCCACTACTGGCTCACCCGCGTCGAGAACAAGCCCGAGCGCCCCGCGCCGTTCTTCACGTAAAAGCTGACTTGCTGGAGCGCG
>NZ_JAYUPA010000884.1:0-3024 GCF_043760365.1 Armatimonas sp. | reverse complement strand
GGTGTGGTTGGTTTTGCAGCGCGGCTCGCGGCGCTTCCTGGCGTGATCGGGCTGGGGCTGGAGGGGGTCACGACGCCAGGCTATCCCGATGCGGAGGTGGGAGACTGGGCGCTGTGGATCGGGGGATTTGCTCTGGAGAAGCGGCTCGCCTTTGTCCGTGCGCATCAGACAGACCCCGCCGATCTGATCTCCGCCTCGCCGTTTAATATTGAGAGTGAGCCCAAGGAGCGCACGGAACTCCGGGAGCTTTGGGAGGCGGAACTGCGCCAGCGGCGAGATCAGGCACTGCTTCGTCTGCACCAGGCACTGCTGGCGGCAAAGCTTCCCCTGCCGCTCTCGGTGCGCGCGGGTGAGCTGGGCAAGAGCGGGCACTGGCAGCGCTGGCGTGGGCATGTCGAGCCCACCATGGGCGAGCGCTCCCCGCTTGTCCCCGACGATGCCCACCCCGGTTTGCTCCATGTGAGCGTGATTGCCTACGACGTACGTGTCTCGGGGCTCGGAGCAAATCTTTCCGCACTCTTTGACGCCACGGCCCAGTTTCGTAGCTGGCTCGACCTGGAGCTTCAGCCCGCCATCCGCCCCACACCGGATCACCCGGATCACTGGGACGGCTTCGTTATTGATGTCTCGGATCGGCCCCTGGCTGCGGCCCTTCTGGTACTTGAGGACGCTTTTTCGTCAATCAATCGGAGCAAATTAGCAATTGGGCAGGAATTTGATTTAGGAATGTGGAAAGGCCTTTCACATCAGGAGGAATTTTTTTATGTCTCAAAATAGACGTGCGTTTCTGACGGGAGCGGCGGCGCTCGGTATGGGGATGACGTTTGCCGATAAGGCACTGGCAAAGCAGGGTGGGAAAGTCCGCTTTGCGTGTATTGGAGTGGGTGGCAAGGGCGACAGTGACACGGCAGATGCCGCACGCTACGGTGAAGTTGTTGCGATCTGCGATGTGGACGAGGCGACCGTGGCGAAGGCGCTTAAGAAGTACCCGAATGCGAAGCCGTTCACGGACTGGCGCAAGTGCCTTAAGGCGATGGCGAAGGAAGTGGACGCCGTCACGGTGACGGTTCCTGACCACATGCACGGTATCATCGCCGCCAATGCCATGCGGATGGGCAAGCACACGTTCTGCCAGAAGCCACTCTGCCGCACTATCTATGAAGCGCGTCGCCTTGCAGAGATCGCCACCGAGATGAAGGTGCAGACCCAGATGGGCAACCAGGGCACCGCAGACCCTAAGCTGCGTAAGCAAGCGGCTCAGGTGCGTGCGGGCATTATCGGCAAGGTCAGCGAGATCCATGTCTGGAGCAACCGCCCGATCTGGCCCCAGGGGATCGCACGGCCTACTGCTGTGGCAGCACCTCCTTCAACTTTGGACTGGAAAAACTGGCTAGGGGTGGCACCAGATCGCCCGTTTGTGGCCGGCGCGTACCACACGTTCAACTGGCGCGGCTGGTGGGACTTTGGCTCGGGCGCGATGGGAGATATGGGCTGCCACACGCTCAACATGCCGTTTATGGCGCTGGATCTGCGCGATCCGATCTCCATTCAGTCCGAGACTGCCCCTAATAACGGCGACTCGTTCCCGGCTTGGTCCATCACGACGTTTATGTTCGCTGCGACATCTACGCGTGGCCCGATCAAGCTGGTCTGGTACGACGGCAACAAGCAGCCGTCGCTGGATGTTCTTGGCGATGCCATTGACGATGACTGGAAGCTCCAGAACTCCGGCTCGCTGCTCATTGGCGACAAGGGCAAGATCTATGTTCCCGGCGACTACGGCAGTGGGGGCCGTGTGGTCGGTGGCGTGGATCTCTCCAATGTCGGCTTTGAGGAGTCTCCGGGCCACTTCCAGGAGCTGGTGCGTGCCATCAAAGACGGCAAGCCTGCGATGAGCAACTTCCCGGGCTACGCAGGCCCGCTCGCCGAGATGGTTCTGGCTGGGAACCTTGGCGTTCGCGCTGCGGGTAAGAAAGTGGAGTGGGATGCCCGCGCGATGAAGGCCACGAACATGCCCGAGCTGGATGCCTACATCAAGCCCAAGTACCGCAGGGGTTATGACATGATCTAGCTTGACTTTCTGTCAAGCACTTGGGTGCGGTGCTACGGCTCCGCACCCAAGCAGCACCCAAGAGGATTTTTTAAGATGGACCGTCGTGATTTTCTAAAAGGTGCTGCCGCCGCGGGTACTTTTACGATTATTCCCGCCAGCGCACTGGGCCGCGAGGGCAAGCTCGCTCCCAGCAATCGCATCACTCTGGGCTGTATCGGTGTGGGAGGGCAGGGGAACTCCAACCTAGGTGCTTTCCTCAATGAAGCCGACTGCCAGGTGGTTGCCGTCTGTGATGTGGATAAAGACCATGTGCGCGACACGAAAAACCGTGTGGATCGGCACTACAAGAACACAAGCTGCGCCGCCTACGCGGACTTCCGTGAGCTCATCGCCCGAAAAGACATAGACGCCATCTCGCTCTGCACCCCGGACCACTGGCACGCCGTGCCTGCGATTCTGGCGGCGCAGTCAGGGAAAGATATTTTTGGCGAGAAGCCGATCTCGCACTGCCTGATGGAAGGCCGCCAGATGGCCGATGCCGTCAAGAAAAACGGGCGTATCTGGCAGACCGGAAGCTGGCAGCGCTCCATCAATAACTTCCGTGTGGCCTGCGAGCTGGTGCGCAATGGGCGGCTTGGCAAGATTGTGCGTATTGAAGTGGGACTGCCGACGGGAAGCCCGGGCGGAAAAGTGGATTTCAAAGATGCGCCACCGAGCCTGGATTATGACTTCTGGGTTGGCCCGTCGCGCATGATGCCCTACTGCAACGAGCGCACCCACTGGAACTGGCGCTGGCAGCTGGACTTTGGCGGCGGTCAGCTCATGGACTGGATCGGGCACCACGGCGATATCGCCCACTGGGGCATGGACTGGGACACGACCGGTCCGCAGGAGATCGAGGGAACCGGCAGCTACCCCGACACCGGAATCTGGGACGCGGCGACGACCTATCACTTTGTGTGCAAGTACGC
>NZ_JAYUPA010000883.1:0-3034 GCF_043760365.1 Armatimonas sp. | reverse complement strand
CGGCATTGATATTCTCGCGCAGCCACCGGGGAAGAAGCGTCAGAACTTATCACTGCTCTCCGGTGGCGAGCGAGCACTCACAGCCACCGCACTGCTCTTCGCCTTCTTAGAAGTCCGCCCCGCCCCGTTCTGCGTTCTCGATGAAGTAGATGCGCCGCTGGATGGCGCCAATGTCGAGAAGTTCGCCGATCTGGTGCGAGAGTTTGGCCAGCGGAGCCAGTTTATTCTGATTACGCACAACGCCACGACTATGGAAGCTGCTCCGCTTTGGTACGGTGTCACGATGCAAGAGCCTGGCGTCAGTCGCGGCATCTCCATGCGCGTCCCCGAATCGCCTACGTTGCCTGAATCTATCTCCGCCGATCTGACCGCCGGTTGAAACCGGCGTCTGCAGTAGCCTGCGGCTGCGAAGCCCGTGCCGGGCTAGCCCCCTAGCCCCAATAATGGGGAGAATTCCTAGCCCGGCACGGGCTTTGTTTCCAGAAGGGCGGCGCCCCATTCATGGGGCGGCTATAATTGTTTTATGCTTCCGATAACCACGGCCGAGCTACTAACTATTCTGCACCGTGACAGCTACGGAGATCGTGCCTGGCTCGCTGCCGTTACTCTAGGGGCAATGGGAGACTCTGAGGCGATCCCTGTGTTAGTGATGCTGACGGAGAAAAATCACTATGCTGCGCGTGCGTTGTGTTTAATGGGAGATGAAGGGATCGAGGCCCTCTTGGCAAAAGTATCTATCGTCGCTGCAGTGGATGGATTTCTGCGGTTCCCTCACCCACGAGCCGCCGAGCTTCTTGATAAAGGGCTTCTTCATCAGCATTTTCATGGAAGTGATGTTGCAGGCCGAAATCAGCAGATGGTGAAACAACTCGGCGCTTTTGTTTTCCCTTACTTGTTGGAGCTGATTAAGAAAAAGCCAGACAAAACCACCGAGATTTGCAATGTGATCAGAAGCTTACAACAAGCCGTCCCTATGCCTTGGACCGCAGAAGTATGGGAGCCGATCTACCGTTACCTCTCTCAAGGGGACTGGGTTACCCTGGCGGAGTTTGGCGAGCAAAGAGCCGCAGCTCCGTTGCGGGATGCTCTCAAGAACGCGCTTGAGACAAAGAAAAAGCCCGATATGCTGTGGCTGGCTGCGATAGGACTTGGGCAACTGAGAGATCGAAGTGCCATTCCACTTCTGGTTTCCGCTCTAGAGACAAAAGATCTCCAGCTAATAACCAGTTCGATATGGGCACTGGGAGAGATCGGGGAGCCTGACACGCTTCCTGTTCTTCAGGAGATGCTCCGAAAATGGACGAGAGGTGAGCGGCCCTTTCACAGCAAAAGCCGTGAAACTCGCGTGAACGCACGGGTTGAGCTCGCTCTGGCGCTGACGAAGCTCAAGGCTCCTGAAGCATTGGAACTCATGCTAGGCTGTGTGGGCTACTACGATCCCTACGATTGGGGCGTCTCTGCGACTCCCGGATTTGTCTTGCTGGGAGAAGAAGTGATTCCGCCGTTGCACGCAGCCCTGAAAAGTAAGCGACCAAGGGTGGTGATCGGGGCTATCCACGCGCTGGCGAGCCGAAACGAGTTGATACCTCTCCCTCTTCTCATGCCGCTCCTATTGTTTCGGCACTCGCCCACGGAATGGGGCTGGGAAGAAGCTGTACGAAGCGAAGCGGCCGCCGCGCTGGGAAAAACGGGGAGGTTAGAAGCACTAGAAGGGCTCATCGGCTTGCTTGATGATACCCGCTACGACATTAGCGTGAGTGTGCGTCAGGCGCTGGTTACGCTGGCCCTCAACGTGCCGGAAGCGGTAGGGATTCTGGCAACTCAGATCGCTGGGCAACAGTCGTGGACGTTAGACCATACGGTGCTCGAAGGGTTAGCAAAGGTTGGGGACAGAGCCTTAGTGTCGCTTCGTGAGCAGCTCAAGGCATCCGAGGCACGGACGCGTGAGGCGGCGGCGCTGGCACTGGGCTGGCTGAATGATCAAGAGGCGCGGGGACTTCTGGGCGAGCTCTCACTGAGCGATTCGACGCCAGAGGTGCGCGAGGCCGCAGCGATTGCAGCGACCTATCTTCGCGTGGTCAAGCCCGGTTTTCGGCCCACATCCTTTTCGCCGTACTAAAGTGGCTGGATGGTGACGATGCCTTGCTCTTCAAAATCTACCGTGAGGCGATAGTTTTTTAGCAAAGATGTGCCCAGAAGAGGCAGCTCTCCTAGGCCAAGAACCGCAACATCCAGAAGTTGGTTCTGCCAAAGAATGGTGGTGCTGTGTACGGGAGTTGAGACAGCATTGCCATCAGCCATGATCGAGTCGAGCTCTAGCTCAAAGGGAAGCCCTAGCTGTTCAATGAGCGCCAAGGGGAGAGCGAGCGCTCCTTCAAAACCCGTATCTACCACGAACTCCAGAAGCACATGACGGTCATCTGATAGATGCAGAGGAACTGTCAAGCATGCTCGGAGGCTGTGGACGGTGCCTGTCACGAGATGGTTGTCCGTGTTCGCGTGCCCCCTACTGCAAAAACGCCGTTGTAGCCAATGCGCTCAGCCCAGATGCGAGCGGAGGCGTGACGTGTGCGAAGTCGGCGACTGGCTACCAGTAAGTCGCTATCTACTTCATAGTCGCCGCTCTCAATATCTATGGCGATTATCTTTCCCAGGCTTTCCTGTGTCTCCACCAAAGAGCGTAGGTGCTCCTGGTAGAGGGCTCTTCCACGCAAGGCTGTGTCGTCCGTATTCATGGTTTCCTCCTCATGCTGAGTATATCAAAGTATAATTGGCTCTATGCTTAACCTGCACGAAGACGGGCTGATTTTCCACGCGCCCCCGAAGTCGCTTGCGCCCGGCGCAATAACCCACGACTGGCGGGACTTTCTGGGGCCGAGCCACAATGCGCTCTCCACGGAGTCGCCGCTCCGGGAGACTCCCAAGCTCATCTGGGAGCGGATAAAAGGCGAGGGGTACGCGTCGCCGTGCGTCGTGGCGGGCAAGACGATTGTTTTTCACCGGCTGGGGGAGCAAGAGGTTATCGAGTGCGTGG
>NZ_JAYUPA010000882.1:0-8630 GCF_043760365.1 Armatimonas sp. | reverse complement strand
CACGGCGCATGCGCAGGTGGGAAAGTTCAGGCATAGCTCAGGGGTTTCTCGGTAGGATTTCGAAAATCGGGGACGTGTAGCGGGGTGCCGCCGTGGGTAATCGAGAACTCGGAGAGAATATCGCACGCGGTCCAGGCAAGCGCGTCGTAGATACCGCAGTTTGGCGCGGCTTCTCCAAGGCAGGCGTGGACAAAATCGCGTGCCACAAAATAGTCACCGCCGCCGTGGCCTGCGGCAAGTTCTTCGGGGTGCGGGGTGCGCCAGTCTTCAGGGAGATGTTCGTAGAACTCGGTGATTGGTTGCCACGTGCGCTCGGCGCCGTCGTGGCTTGCGCCCAGCCAGATTTGGCCGGGCTGTCCGGGGAAGCGTGCGGCTTCGTAGACCCCGAGGGTTCCCTGGAGGCTGTAGTAGCTCGGCAGGTGCGGGCGGTTGGAGAGCATATCGAGCCGGATTTTTAGGAGCTTGCCACTCGCCAGTTGCACCAGCATTAAGCACGTGTCGTCGTGCGGGTGCTCAGGGTCGGTATGAACACCCGTGCCGTGACAGCTTATCGTGGCGATGCGCTCGGTAGGATCGGCGGCGAGAAACCACTGCATCACGGGGCCGAGCGAGTGCGTTCCGTAGGTACAGCCGCGCCGCCCGACTTGATAGACCGAGCGCCAGGTTGGGGAGCCGTCGGGGTTGTGGTGGTAGTGCCGAATCTCGTGGAGATACTCGCCCTCGCCAAAGTATGGGACGCCAAAGAGCCCCTTGCGCACCAACTCTTTCACGAGAACCACGTCTTTGCGGTAGCAGTAGTTCTCCGCCATCGCGTAGACAGCGCTGCTACGCTCCGCCGCATTGAGCAATCGCCAGCACTCGTCGAGTGTCACACAGGCGCTCACCTCGGAGAGAACGTGCTTGTTGGCCTCTAGCGCGAGAATACTCTGCTCCGCGTGGCACTGCATCGGCGTCGAGACCACTACGGCATCTATATCTACCGAGTCCAGCATGGCTGAGAACTCCGTGAAGCGCCCCGCAATCTTGTGCGCATTGGCATTGCGCTCCAGAACGTCTGGGTTCGTGTCGCACAGAGCCGTCACTTCGATGCCTGGCAGTGCACGAAAGGCTTTCAGAAACGCCAGTCCTCGCTGCCCCGCGATTCCTATCTTCAGCATGGAGCTATTTTACCCGCCCTCGCCGTAAACTTACGGCGAGTCTTTGTGGCGTTTGTACAGCTCGGTGAAGGCGGCTTGGACACGCTCTTGGCGGTCGGGAGAAAGCGTCCCTGTGGATGCGGGGGCGTTGCGTAGTGCGATTAAACGCTCACGAAGCGCGAGCAGAGACTCTAGCGCAGCGCGGCACTGGGCGCACTGCGCGAGATGCAGCTCGACATAGCTTTTTATAAGACCCGAGAGCCTCTGATCTGCGCGCGCGGTGAGCAGCGCTTTCATGTGCCAGCAAGGACTCATTTGACAACTTCCTTCAAGGGAATCCATCCTTGGGTCAAGGCACAAGGCAAGAGTGCCTGATGGAGAATCTGACGTGCGCGAAAGAGCCGCGAGCGCACCGTTCCTAGAGGGATTCCCAGGGCAAGAGCCGCTTCACTATACTCTAGCCCTTCAATATCAACCAATAAAACTGCCGCCCGAAGGCCGTCTGGGAGTGTTGCTAAGGCACGCTCCAGCGGCTCATCCAGAGTTTGGGAGACAAGAAGTACCTCTACTGACTCTGAGTGTGGCGAGGGGATATCTCCAACGTCTCCCCCCGCATCCCAACGATCCCGCCGTTTCTGGCTCAAAAAACGATTCGTCAGAATGCGCATTAAGTATGTCCGCAGGTTACCACGGTCGTCGTAGTTGCCGCGTAGATACGCTTCAAAAGCACGAATCAGAGTGTCCTGCACCAGGTCTTGTGCGGGATCTTCGTTGCCGCGTGTCAGCCGACGTGCGAGCCGAAGAAGTTCCGTCGTGTGTGCCTGGCAGCGCGATGCAAACTCCTCGGGAGAGAGAAGCTGTGTTTTTCGTCGCCAAGGCAGGTGTGCAAAGAGTGCTCTCACGAGAGTAGTAACTCCTGAGGGGAGTAATAAGTTCACTTCCCTCAGGAGTTTTATTTTTAGGCCGGCTTCCTCAGTCGCGAACGGCCACGCTTGAACCCTACCAGCCCTAGTGCTGTTGTCAGCAAAAGTAAAGTGCTTGGCTCGGGTGCAGCCGCTGACGAAGAGAAGGAGATTTGGTAGATGTTCTGGGCGTTGCTCGGTAACAGTGTGCTGTCGAAGAAATATCCTGCACCTGTTTGCAGCCCGTTGTAGGTGCTGAGCTCGCTTCGGTCAAAGGCGATCAAACCATTTTCGGGAGTCCGTGCACTGTTGTTGCCTCCCACGAGAAAGGCGGCGGCAAGGGCATCGGCGATCTCGGAGTTTGCATCCCAGATTTGCCCCGCCGTCTGGGTAATCGTGGTAATTGCCAAGCTGCCGTCAGGGTTGAAGAGTGGGAAGGCCATAGGATTATCGTTGCCCAGAAACAAGTCATTACTTGGGATCACCATATTGGCGAAGGTGAAGAAGCGATTGCTGGCAGATCCCGTGTCGAAAGTGAACGTATTTGATGCGGTTTGCCCAGGGAGCAGTGCTCCCCCTACAGAGCCACGCACGGAACCGGGGTCGGCCAGAGCGAAGGCAGGAAACCAATCTGCACCGCTGCCCCCTTCGGCGATGGAAACGATAGCGGCACCCGCTGTGGTGCCAATATTGAAGGAATCAAAAGTCCCGTTACCAAATCCAAGCCGCAGCGGAGCGAAACTAATACTATTTGCGGGAGCCAGATTCCGAATGGTGACCGTTACATCCATTAAGCTCGCATTTGCCGGAGAGGCTAAACTTCCTAGAAGCAATAAACCATAGCTTAGGGCGTGACGAAGTGCCTTTGTTGAAACCATTATATAATCCTCACGTGAAACGAGTTGAGATAAAGCGGAACTTTTTGGTTTTGGTTGCCGCTCGTTCAGAAAACTCATGAGGTCTGTGGAAAGTTCACTTGCACGAAAAAAATCACTGAGGTCTTTCTGGTAACCAGAAAGCTTTCTGGGGTATCTTTTGCACGAGGAACCCCTTATGAGCGAAATCACGATCCGACCTATTGATATCCGAAACATCTCCGACGACGACGCGCGTGCATCACATGCGCTACGGGTGGCGCTCGCGGCGGAGCGTGTCCCCGACGATCCCGCGCCTAAGCTGGAGGACACGCTGGGGCAGCTTCGGAGCATTCCCTCATTCGTGGATGTCTGGGTGTGGGTTGTGGAGCAGAATGGTAAGCCAGTAGGAAACGCGGATCTCGGTGTGATGCGCACCGATGAGAACCAGCACTTAGCACAGTTTTCCATCAAACTACTGCCCGAAGCGCGGCAGCAGGGAATCGGGAAACGCTTGCTCAAAGAGATTCTGGCCGTTGCCGAAAAAGAGAGCCGGACTCTGCTCATGACCGACACGTCGAGCACCGTGCCCTCCGGCGAGGCGTTTCTCACTCGCATTGGAGCGACTATCGGGCTGGAGTCGCACGTGAATCAGCTCAAGCTCTCCGAGATTCCCTGTGGGCTTCTGGACACCTGGACGAACGAGCTGGCCGAGGGCTTTACGCCGGGGCTCTGGGAAGGGCCGTATCCCGAGGAAAGTATCGAGGAAGTTCTGCAGCTCTTTGAACTCTTCAACACCGTCCCACGCGGAGAGCTGCAAGTGGACGACTTCAAGCTGACCTTGAAGCAGCTTCGCCAACAGGAGGAGTCGCGCGCCAAGCGCGGTGTCCAGCGCTGGAGCCAGTATGTCCGAGACGATGCCACGGGCAAGATCGCAGGCTTTACCGAACTGCTCTGGAACCCGCATAAGCCCACGTTTGCGCACCAGGGAATCACAGCGGTCTGGCCAGAGTACCGGGGGAAGCGCCTGGGCCGCTGGCTCAAGGCGGAGCTGCTCAAAAAGCTCCAAGCTGAGCGTCCCGATGTCACGATTGTCCGTACGGAGAACGCCGACAGCAATGCCGCGATGCTGAAGATCAACACGGAGCTGGGTTTCAAACCCTATCTGGCCGAACATGTCTGGCAGGTCCCCACGGAGACGGTGAAGGCGTACCTGGGGGGATAGTTGGCGGAACAATGTCAACCGACGGATTAGTGCCCCCCCAGAAACCGTCGCGTCGGGCCGGGGTAGGGAACCCCTTTGCCCTTCACACTCTCCCAGATCACGCGGTTGAGTGTCTGCTCTTCCGCCTCGTCGAGTTGGTCGGGTTCGTCTAAGTCCATCTCCGCTGACTCTTTTGCTGCCTGCGTGCCGCCGGGGTTCTTGGCGTTGAGGTCTATTTTGGGAGGGCGGCAGGTGTAGGCGGTGAGATCGGCTTTTGTGCCAAAGCTGGCCCAGAGCGGGGTGGCGTTGGTATCGAAAACGGAGAGCGGCTGCACATTTAAGATCAGCTCCATCGAGCGCAGGAATGAACAGGTGGTGTAGAACGTGGAGTCCACGCGGGCAGTGCGGGTGTAGGGCGAGACCACGAGGCCCACCGTGCGGTGGGCGTCCACATGATCCGGGCCGTTCTGGGCATCGTCCTCGATGATGAAGATCGCCATCTTGGGCCAGAACTTGCTCTTGCTGCACGCTTCGACAATCTTACCGACCCCCTGGTCGTTGGACGCGACACAGGCTTTGGGTGTGAACGCCCCGGCGGTTGCCCCACGTGTGTGGTCTTCCGAGAGGGCCATGACCATAAATTTGGGGAGGCTATTGCTCTTCTCGAAGTCCGCCAGCTCCTGGATAAAGATATCAGCGGCTTTGTAGTCGCGTTCGCTCTTGCCACGCGCTTTTGCCCACTCCTCGCTCTGGTTCTTATCGGTGTGGTAGTAGTAGGTACGAAAGCTCACCCCGGCACGCTGGCAGGCATCCCAGATCTTGCCTGAGGGTGTTTTGGCGAGGGGATCCCCGAAGTCACCGCCTTTGAGCGGAGGCGCACCCTTGCCGCCGTACTGCGCGGGCCAGGTGCGCTGCATGAAGTCCGGCACGAGGGCGGCATTGCTCCAGTGGTGGCCGTCCACACTCACTTCCCCCGAGCAGTAGAGATTATCGAGCGTCACGAACTCCCGCGCCAGGGCATGGTGGTTGGGCGTGATGTCCTCGCCGAACAGACAGAGTTTCTTGTCCCCGTTGCCTTTTTCTAGATCCCCGAGCACCTGGTCGTAGGTTCGGTTCTCCTTGATGATATAGAGCACGTATTCAATGGGGGATTTCTCGCCGAGCTTGCTGGGGATGGCACTACTGCCCGGCTTATTGTCCCGCACTTTGGGCACATTGGCGAGGCACTTTCGGGTATGCGCCGCGAGCTGCGCTGCATCGGGCGTCTCGACGGTGGAGACGATCCCGCTGAGCAGACTGGCAATGTACGGAAAGCCGCGTGGGTACTCGGGGTCGGGCTTCTCACTGGGATTCGGGCCGGTGCCGATTCCCTTGCTGCTACCAATAAAGAGCTTCTTGCCATCCAGCGAGCAGGTCACCGTGGTCGGGTAGTGCGCGGTGGGAATAAACCCGCTCACTTTGCTCCCGCCACGGCGCTCGGTGGTGATCACGGCCACGGCGTTGATGTCCGAGCAGGCCACGTAGAGCGTCTTTTCGTCCGGCGAGAGCGCCAGCGCCGACGGCGTGGCTCCTGGCGCGGACTGGAGTGAGAGCCGCGTGACGATTTTCTCTAGGAGTGGCGAGTTCTCGTCGCGAATAGACGCCGAGACATCGAGATTGGCAAAATCAAACACCGACACACTATCATCGTTGCCACTGGAGACAAAGAGACGCCCATCGCTGGCGAGCAGCAGATCGTTGGGGTGTGCGCCCACTTTCAGTGTTCGTTTGGTCTCCAGTGTCTGCGCGTCTAGCACCAGAACCTGCGCCTTGCCCCAGAGTGCACAGAGCACATACTTGCCATCCGCAGTCAGCTTCAGCGCCCCCGGCTTGGCCCCTTCCTCCAGCTCGCGCTCCACGCGCTCATTGCCCTCGGTATCCAGTGCCACGAGCATATCGCTGGCCAGGTCGGTGGCGTAGAGACGCTTGCCACTGGGAGCCAGTGCGATCCCGCCAAGATAGACTCCACTTGTCCGACGGTTCTTCTTCACGCCCGCAGCGGCAGGCTTTGCTTCGAGTACCGTCAGGGGAGCCCCCGGCGCGTAACTGTCATCGGCTTGCTTACGGAGCACCTGGATCAGCCCCGAGTTACCGCCGCAGATAAAGAGCGTCGCGCCATCGGGTGACCACGCCAGCCCGGAGTGCGTCCTGCCAAACTTCACCTGCTGTTTCAGTGCGCCCGTCGCCGGATCAATCAGGCTCACGCCATGCGCCGCGCCGCCGCCATTGGTCACGGCAAGCAACTGCCCATCAGGCCGCAGCGCCGACGAGAGCAGCGTGTCGCCGAGCTTAGCGTGGGCTGTACCCGCCGGAGAGATCGTCCAGCCCGTCGCCGGAAGCTTCAAAGAGCCCCCCTTGAGCATATCCAGCTTTTGCTGCGCCACCAGCGCCGCACTTCCCCCGAGAACAAGGGCTCCCGTAAGAGCCAGCGTGAGTTTCTTCATGATGCTCTGATTGTAGCGCAAGTTGGGTTCGAAAAGATTAAATTACTGTGTCGGAGGCTTTCAATCCCCAGGCAGCTCGGGAATATCACTAGAGCGCGTTGTGCGGATTTCCTGGACAATGCGCCCTTGGAAGATCACAAACGTGCCCGCGAGCTGAAACACATCTCCTATGGGCAAGCCTCCGCCGTTACGCCGAGCTATCACACGGCCTTTGCGCCAGAAGCGTGGCGTGAGAAACTCAGAGAGGCGCATCTGCTTCAGGCCAAATGCTTGGTAGAGCTTTTTTGCCGGGTCGGAGAAGCGCGGTAGATCACCGAGGCCGTAGTGGGTGAAGAACGGTGCCGCCTGGGCCTCGCTTGCCATGTGGACTAGCGCGATTTGCACGCCCGTTGCCTCGATGTCCTCGCGCCTCGCCGCCAGAATCGTCAGCACTTCGCGGCAGAAGGGGCAGCCTAAATGGCGCGTGAAGACAACCATCGTCGGTGTGCGCTCCGAGAGTGTGCCTAGGCTCTCGCCCGTTTGGGCTTGTGCTTCCAGAGTGGAGGTGTCCAGTGGGGTGCCTTGCATAGAATCTCTCTAGGGAGTTACACGGATTCTCCGTTCGTAGTTCCGCCCACAGGAGAACCGCCCACAGGAGAACCGCCCACAGGAACGTGGGCGTCTACGGGCCTTCGGCCATAATGTCGCTCCGCGACTACCGATCTCCTCAGTTCTCAGTCGCGGAGCGACTTTTTGGCGGAGCCTGCGACGCCCCTAGACGCTGATTTTAATCGGCGGCCCAGCAATTTGCAGGTAAAATGCCGTATGCTACGTACTCTTCTTGCTCTCCTTCTTTTTGGCCTCGCCCTTCCGAGTCTCGCCCAGACTGATGACTCGCTGGCGCGGGTGACGACGCGTGGGGTGCTTAAAATCGCCACCGACGCGACCTACCCTCCTTTTGAGTTCATGGAGAACGATAAAGTGGTTGGCTTCGATGCGGAGATTGCTCAGGAGCTGGGGCGCGAGCTGGGCGTGCAGGTGGAAATGATCTCCATGGAGTGGTCGGGGGTTTTTGCTGCCGTGGAGACCGGCAAGTGCGATTTAGTGATGTCGGGCGTGACCATTACTGCGGAGCGCAAAAAAGGCAATGGCTTCACGCGGCCCTACTTTCTCTCCGGGCAGATCCTGGCCCGTAAGAAAGGGAGCACGTTTGCCAAGCCGGCGGACATGCTGGCCGAGGGGCGAACGGCGGCGGTACAGGCGGAGACGACGGGGCAGTTTGCGATGCAGAAGGCGGGAGTTCCTAAGGAGCAACTGCATAAGTTTGATGCCCTGCAAGACGCGCTTCTCGATGTGCGCAACGGTAAGTCCGATGTGGCGGTGGGGGATGAACCGGCGCTGGCGGAGATAATCCGCAAGGGCTACCCCGAGCTGGAACTGGCTCCTGGTGGGGCGTTTGTAGACGAAAATCTCGGCATTGTCGCCCGCAAAGAGGCGCTGACGCTTCTGGGGGCGCTCAATCTCGCGCTGGAGAAAGTGCTGATAGACGGGCGCTATGCGCGCATCTACGAGAAGTGGATGCACAAGCCTTTCACGCTGGCCACGGTGGCGAAGCTGGAGGCAGTGAAAACCGACGGCACACCAATCCCCGCTGCGCTACTGACCACGGCGACCAAAGCCGCTGCCTCGTCGGGCGACGCGGCACCGAGCAGTGGGACGGCGTTTACGATCCGCCCGGAGCTGCTCTTGCAGTCCTTGCCACTCCTCCTCTCAGGGGCGAAGCTCACTCTGATTCTCACGCTCCTCACGCTGGTGCTCGGTGTGCCGCTGGGGCTACTGATCGCGCTCACGCGGCTCGGTAAGTTCGCAGCGCTACGGACACTCGCCATTGCCTACGTGGAGGCGGTACGTGGGACGCCGCTTCTCATGCAGATCTACGTGATCTACTTTGTCTTTCCCGCGCTGGGCCTCTCGCTGCCGCCGTTCATCGCGGGGGTGATGGCGCTCTCGCTCAATGCGGCGGCCTACTCGAGTGAGATCTTCCGGGCGGGGATCGAGAGCATTGATACGGG
>NZ_JAYUPA010000881.1:0-3038 GCF_043760365.1 Armatimonas sp. | reverse complement strand
GAAGGTGTCCTGGGCAGCGTCGCCCATCGCGAAAGACACCGCTCTTCCATCTCGATTCGTTCCCTGATTGCTTCGGCGTGTCAGAGCCTCTAGGCTCTGTCTGTCGGTGCTTGCCGGGGAAAGGAAAGGTACTGCCATGATTCGGATGGAAACCATCGATAACAACACGCTCCGCCTCGAAGAGAGCGTCCGCGCCGCACTACTTCAGGCAGACGAAGCGATTCTCACCCAAGCTCTCGCAGGCCATCACCCCGCTGACCTTGCGGAGGTCATGGAGCGACTCACTAACGAGGACGCCATTCGTGTCTTCCGTGCCCTCGACTCCGAGCGTGCCGCCGAGGTGCTCGACGAGCTAGACCAACAAAAAGCCCGCTACCTCCTGGATAACGAGGTGCCTGAGCGCATCGCCGCTCTGCTGGATCTGCTTCCCATGGACGATGCCGCAGGCGTGCTGGCAGAGTCCGCTACGCCCGAGCGCCAGGAAGTCCTGCTCAGTCAGTGGACCGACCAGGAAGACGCCGCTGAGGTGCGTGAGCTGCTCTCCTACCCCAAGAGTAGCGCCGGTCGCCTCATGACCGAGAAGTTCATGCGCCTCACGCCAGAGCTTACGGTGGAGGAAGCCTTTGCCGCCGTGCGCCAGGCAGATGCGGAGGTGGAGACGTTCAGTGATCTGTATGTCATGGAGGGGCAGCGCCTTATCGGGGTGCTCTCTCTGCGCGACCTCGTGCAGGCCAAGAGCGAGCAGCGCCTCACCGACGTGATGACGCGCGATATTGTCTCGGTCAAGGTGGACACGGACCAAGAGGAAGTGGCCCGCCTCATCTCCCGCTACGACTTTCTTGCCATGCCCGTGCTCCACAGCGACGGCACGATGGCGGGAATCGTCACGGTGGATGACATCGTGGACGTTCTCACCGAGGAGCAGACCGAGGACGCCCTCAAGCAAAGTGGTATCTCGGCGGAGCCAGGGGTTATCAATGCCCCGTACTTCTCCGTCCCGATCTGGCGCGTGGTCAAGAGTCGTGTCGGCTGGCTCGTGCTGCTCTTTGTCGCCGAGACCGCGACAGGGGCTGTCTTGCGCCACTTCGAGGACGAGCTCGCCAAGGTCGTCGCCCTGAGCTTCTTCGTCCCCCTGCTCATTGGCACAGGCGGCAATACAGGCGCACAAACCGTCTCGACCATCATCCGAGGCATTGCGCTTCGGGAGATCCAAGGCCGCGACACGGGCAGAGTCTTGGTGCGCGAGCTTATCTCCGGGGTGCTACTGGGCATTCTGCTGGGGCTTATTGCCTTTGGGCGTGCAATGCTCTGGGACAGTGGTGTTCAGCTCTCCCTGGTCGTGGCGCTGAGTATCCTGGCGATCTGTACCTGGGCTAACACCATTGGCTCCCTGATCCCGCTTGCGGCCAACAAGCTCAAGATAGACCCGGCGCTTGTCTCGGCACCACTCATCACCACCCTCGTGGACGCAACGGGCTTGGTGATCTACCTGAGCATCGCACATAAGCTCCTCACTGAGCTTCACTAATGGGTATAATCGCTCGTCAGCGGGAGGAATCGGGTATGTCACTTCGAAAATGGTTTGGCCCCAGTAAAGAGGAAATCTGGCGGCAGCTTTGCGATGAAACCGGAGCGGACTACGTTCAGGGCGGCTTCTGGAAAGGGGACAAAGTTCAGGCAACGCACGAGGAGTGGATCATCACTCTGGATACGTTCGTGGTGTCCACCGGCAAAACCACCGTCGTTTTCACCCGACTGAGAGCACCCTATATCAACCCGGACCACTTCCGATTCAGCATCCACCGTCGTGGACTCTTCAGCGAAATCGCCGAGTGGTTCGGGGCGCAGGATGTCGAGGTCGGTCATGCGGACTTCGACCGGGACTTCGTTATCCGGGGCACCGACGGGGGAAAGCTCGATGCGCTCTTTGACAACCCAAAGCTCCGAGAGCTAATTGCCATCCATCCCCAGATTCACTTTACCGTCAAGGACAACGAGGGGGTCTTAGGCTTGCCCTTTCCCGAGGACACGGACGAACTTTACTTCCATGTCGTCGGTGTAATCAAAGACGTGGAACGCTTAAAGGCGCTATTTGAGTTGTTCGCGGAGACACTGGATCAGCTATGCCGCATTGGCTCCGCCTACGAGGAAGCGCCACCGCTGAAGCTTTAAACCTTCTTAGCTTGCCTCACACTGTCTCTACGCGGAAGGCGGTCGTGCCTCCAGGAGTGCCCACACTCGCCCCAGCGGTCACAACGACAGTATCACCAGGCATTACCCAGCCCGCCAACTTCGCTCCCGCGAGCATTGCCGCAATTCGCTCCTCGACGACACTCGTCTCGGGCACGAGGAGCGGCTGGATTCCCCACAGAAGCGCCAGCCGTCGGTAAGTGGCGACATTGGCAGTCGCGGCGATTATGGGAACGGACGGGCGTAGGCGGGCGAACTGCCGAGCCGTTTCCCCGGAGGACGTTGAGCATAAAATCGCGGCGGCTCCCAGGTCGCTGGCGATCTCGGTGACACCTTGAGAGAGCGCCTCCCCACGGCTCACGGCGTCACGCTCCAGCCCTTCCCGCAGGAGCTGGCCGTAGGGTAAGTGCCCCTCGGCATACTCCGCTGTGGTTGCCATGGCTCGCACCGTCTGAATGGGAAAGTCTCCCATCGCGGTCTCCCCGGAGAGCATCACCGCGCTCGTGCCGTCAAAGACCGCGTTGGCAACATCCGAGACTTCGGCGCGGGTGGGACGTGGCGCTTTTATCATAGACTCCATCATCTGGGTCGCCGTAATCACCGGCTTGCCCACCGCAATGCACGCCAGGATAAGCTGCTTCTGGATCACGGGCACCTGGTGCAGAGGAACCTCTACCCCCAGATCGCCACGGGCCACCATCAGCCCATCGGCGGCAGCAAGAATCTCGTCTAGGTTCTCTAGCGCCTCGGGCTTCTCGATCTTAGCAATCAGGCGCGTCCCACTCTTCGCCTGGGCAAGGAGCCCACGGAGCGGCTCCATGTCGGCGGCGCGGCGCACGAACGAGACC
>NZ_JAYUPA010000880.1:0-3040 GCF_043760365.1 Armatimonas sp. | reverse complement strand
AGGCGTTCTTTTTCCATCTGGAGCGCACGAACCAAGGGACGATGCTGGCGACGAGCCATGCGGGGTTTGCGGAGAGTGTATTGGCGCTTCCTGGCTTTCGGGAGGCGCTGCTCTCGGAGCGCTTCACACTGGAGCTGGGGCCGGGCTTGCTCTGGTGCGATACCTACGGAATTGTGACGGAGCGCGAGCGGCTGATTCGGCTGATTGAGATCGTGGCGGAGACGTTGCAGCGCCTGCGGGATTTTCGCCTCATTGAGGGTTAACGAGGTAGAATAGCGGCATGGACGCTGTCCGAGTTGTCGAGGTCGGCCCACGCGATGGGCTGCAAAACGAGCCGCATCTTCTGCCCACCGCCACCAAGATCACGCTGATCGAGCGCCTGGCGGACGCGGGACTGACGGAGATCGAGGTCGGGGCGCTGGTGCACCAGAAGCTCGTTCCCGCGATGGCCGACAGCGAGGCGGTACTGGCGGGGGTGCGCGAGATTCCGGGCATTCAGCGCCACGTACTTATTCCCAATCGCAAGGGTTGGGAGCGGCTGGACCGAAGCTGTGCCCAGAGCGTGAGCTTGTTCACCGCCGCCTCCGAGAGCTTTAGCCAGAAGAACACGGGGCGCGGTATTGCGGCGGCGCTGGCGGAGTTTTCGGAGCTGATCCCCGAGATTCAGGCGGCGGGCTTGCGCGTCCGGGTCTACATCTCCACCGTGACCCACTGTCCGTACGAGGGAAAGATCGCGCCTGAGGCCGCAGCGGATGTCGCCGAGCGGCTCCTTGCCGCCGACGAGCTGGCGCTGGGCGAGACTCTGGGGTGCGCAACAGGCGATGATTTTGAGGCGCTGCTGGAAGCCATCACCCGTGTGGTTGCTCCGGAAAAGCTGGCGGGGCACTTTCATGACACGAGCGGCGGGGCGCTGGTGGGAGTCGCACGAGGGCTGGACTACGGCCTGCGCTGCTTCGATGGTGCGGTCAGTGGCCTGGGCGGGTGCCCGTTCGCTCCAGGTGCGGCAGGAAATCTCTCCACGGAGCACCTCGTTGCCTTTCTGGAGGAACGTGGTTTCTCAACACAGGTAGACCAAAAGAAACTCGCACGGACGGGGAGCTGGCTACGTGATGAGCTAGCACGATGAAAGAGGAACTGGCACGATGAGAATTGCCGCGTTCGCGCTCCTCTGTGGTGTCTTGTTGGCGCTGGCCTTTCCGCCCTGGAGCCTCTGGCCGCTCGCCTGGATCGTGCCTGGCCTGCTCTACGCGCTTCTGGCAGAATCGAAGCCGAAGCCTGCTGCAGGGTGGGGCTATGTCTTTGGGGTTGCGCTTTATTTTCTGGGGGCACAGTGGGTGCGTGCACTGGCGGTTCCTCTCTGGCTGCTGCTGCCGCTCTTCCCTTGCCCCGTCTTTGCGCTCTATGGGCTGGTAAATGGATTGATTCTCCCCCGCCTCCCAAAACAATCGCGCCCGGTTGCGTTTGCCCTGCTCTGGGCGCTCTTTGAGTGGCTTCGTGGTCTGGGAACCTACGCGGCGCCCTGGTTCTCGCTTGCCAGCGTCCATGCCCACCCAACCGCACTTCCGCTCCTGCAGTGTGTCTCGTTTCTGGGCACACCGGGCATGGCTTTTTTGGTCGCCCTCACCTCCGCTTTACTGGCGGAGGGGATTCGTCAGCGACAAAAGCGCTTTGCCCTTGCTCTTTTAATCCCCACCACTCTGGTGCTTCTCCCCCGCCCCACGCCCACACGCCTGAGCTTTCTGCACCTTGCGCTCATCCAGCCCGGTCGTGCCGATGCCCAAGCCACAAACGACTACCTCGCCCTCTCTCGGAAAGCGGCTCTACGCCACCCCGATGTGATTGTCTGGCCCGAGGGCGCGGCCACGGAGCTAGACACCACGCGGCTCTCGGCGCTGGCCCGCGAACTGAAGACCCCGCTCTTGGTCGGATTCTACAAAGACCACAAAGACGGCGCAGACAACCGCCCCCAGAACCTGGGGATTCTCTTTAATGGCGAGGGGCACGAGATCGGGCACTACACCAAGCAGAGGCTCGCGCCTTTTGGCGAGGTCTACCCCTTCCAGCACTGGCTACGCGGTATCTACGCCGCGTTTGGCATCCGCCACGACAGCTTCCAGCACGGCGAGCGCCCCGGCGTGCTTCGGCTCCCAAGTGGCCAGAGAATTGGGGTGGGTATCTGCTTCGAGAGTGCATTTCCCTGGGTGGCGTCAAAGAATACCCAGGCGGGAGCGCAGCTCTTGATCTTTCTCACTTCCGACCAAGCATTTGGCCAGAGTGCTGCCCTCCCTCAGCACCGGGATCTCGCCATCGTACGGGCTATCGAAAATCGCCGCCCGGTGGTCCAGGTTGCGCCGACGGGAATCACCACTCTCATCGCCGCCGACGGACGCTCCGTTGCTGCGCTCGCGCCTGGTGAGCGCGGGATTCTCTTTGTCCATGCTATACTTCCCCCGTGAAACAGCGTAACTGGAACTGGACCTGCGCCCCACTCTCGGGGCTCTTGCTGGTGCTGGCCTTTCCAAACTTCAACCTCTGGCCTCTGGCTTGGGTCGCTCTGGTGCCGTTTTACCGGGCGCTGACTCGCCCCGCCCCCAGAACCCATCCCCCCGGCCCCCTTCCCTCTACGAAGGAAGGGGGAGGCAGGAGGGGGTTTTCAACCCTCCTTCGTAGAGGGAGGGTGGCAAAGCGAGGAACGAGCGAAGCCGGGTGGGTTCTGGCAACACACGGCTTCTGGCTGGGCTTTACCATCTTTCTGACGGGCGTCTACTGGATCTCCGAGCTCAACGGCACCACGCCCGCCGACAAGCTTTTCCCCTGGATTGGGCTGGCCGCGATTCAGGGTAGCTTCTTCGCTGTCTTTGCCGCGCTGGCAGGCTGGGCAATGCAGAGGCTCCCTGCATTCGCTCGCCCTTTCGCCTTCGCGGCGGGCTGGGTCACGTTCGAGCTGATCCGCACCCTCGGGACACTCAACTTCCCCTGGATGATCCTGGCCGTCAGCCAGGCACACGGCGACGGATTGATCTGGCTCCAGCTCGTGAGT
>NZ_JAYUPA010000879.1:0-3041 GCF_043760365.1 Armatimonas sp. | reverse complement strand
CGTTGGTAGCGTGTCACGGTGCAGGCAAAGCGCCCCCCTGTCGTCACTAAGTTAAGATACGCCGCGACCAGCTCACGGGTCGTGAGTGCAGTCCCGATTCGCGTGCTGGTGGCATAGAGCAGTTCCATCTCCTCCAGCGCAGTCTCAGCCGCGGCATAGAGGCGGGCGTTCTCAATCGCAATGGCAGCATGGCGTGCAAAGAGTGTCAGGGTCTCGACATCGTGCTGATTAAACTGGCGGCTCTGGCGCGTGGCATCCGTGCCAATCCCAAAGAAACCGATCAGCTTCTCTCGCCACCAGATCGGAATGCCAATCACGGCGTTGGCCGCAAGCGCGGGCTGTGTCAGACTGCCAATCTCTCCATAGTGCGCCAAGACCAGCGGCTCCCCACACTCCAGCACGCGCCCCGCCAGCCCGACCCCGCGCGGCATCTCGGCCCCCAGCTCGCTCTCGGGCATGCACCAGATCGCCTCGGTGCGCACGAGATCCCGGCGCTCGTCCACCAGCCCAATGGTTCCGTTATCCGCCCCGATCAGCTCGCAGGCATGGCGCACGATCCGAGTTAGCAGCGGGCGCAGGTGCAGCTCACTGCTAATAGACTCGATCACGGCACGCAAAACCTCTTGCTGCCGCAGGAGCGCCTCGACGGTTTCCATGGTGTGTCATTTCCGAGGGATGGACATCCTCTCGCTAAGGGCTTCGCCGGTGACCCTCCGGGTCAAGAAACCGAATATCCGCACTCGGAGAGTGCCCGGCGAAGCCCTTAGCGAGAGCAACTTGTTGCCTCGTCTTCGTTTTGCCTCGTCTTCGTTCCCTTTGTTAGTGCCCACTCCCCGCCTCCTCGATATAATCGCGGCTGTGGCCCAGTTCCTCAGGGGCGTGCAGGCGCAGCATCTTTGCGTCGGCATCCTCCGGAATTTGACTCGCGGTCAGCTTGGAGACGACAAACATAATAATAAGCGCCAGTGGGACACCCCAGATTGCGGGCTGCTCACAGAGGCTCTTGGTCAAGGGATCGTCAATGGTGATGATCTTCTTGTCCGAGAGCATGAAGGCAATAATGGCAAAGAGCGAGAGCAGGCCGCCCCCGAGCATCCCCGCCGCCGCCCCTGGCATCGTCAGCCCGCGCCACCACGCCCCGAGGAGAAGAAGCGGGAAGTAGCTCGCCGCCGCAATGGCGAAAGCCCAGCCCACCAGCATCGCGATATCGAAGCTCTCCACCAGTAAGCCCAGTGCCATTGCGACCGCCCCAAAGATCACGGCGGCAATCTTGAACATCCGAATGCGCTCCTGAGGAGTCGCTTTGGGTTTCAGGATCTTGCCGTAGATATCATGGGCTAGTGCGCCACTCATCGAGACGAGCAGGCCGCTAAACGTCGACATAAACGCCGCAAACGCCCCGGCGCTGGTAATGCCCGAGAGCACATCGCCCCAGATGCCACCAATCGCCCGGGGAAGCGCGATCACCACCGAGTCGGTTTTATTGTTTGCGTAGAGCGAGGGCAGATCCGCACGGCCCAGCGCCCCCCAGATCGGGGTGAAGGCGTAGAACGCACCGATCAGTACCATCACCCAGAAGGTCGTGGCTTTGGCGCTGCGGCCATCGGGGTTGGTGTAGAAGCGCACGAGAATATGGGGCAACCCCGCCGTGCCACAGATCAGCGCGATAATCAGCGAGTAGGTGTAGAGCACCGGAAAGCCGTGCTTGCTGGTGAGTGTTCCGTAGGGCGAGCCCCACTTGGCATTGTTCTGCGCGTTGGGCACAAAGCTCCCCGAGGAAATAATCGCCTCCGTGGGCTTGGCAAACTCCAGCTTCGGCGCAGTGCGCACCACCTTGCCGTCTTTGAGAACCGGCTGACCGTCTTTGGTGACCAGCATCGGGAGGATCGTGAGCGTCGTGCCCGCCGCGATCACGCCCTCAGGCTTAGGCGAAATGGCGAGGCTTGCATCGAGCTTATCCTCGTCCGGCTCGGCCTTTCGCACCGTGCTGATCTTATCAATCTCGGTGTCTTTGGTAAACGTGATGACTGTCTCGGAAACAGCCGAGAAGCTCACCGCGTTGGTGGGAGCTTTATCTTTACCGGCGAACTTCAGAGTCGTGTCTTTGGAGAGCTTCGGAATGCCTTTTGGCTCGCCCGTGAAGGTTCCCAGCTTCTGGCTGTAGCCGCCATAGACCGTCATGAGCACGAAGACGGGCACGGAGATGGCGAAGAGCTTGACCCAGTACTGGAACGCCTGGACAAACGTAATGCCCTTCATCCCCCCGAGCGCCACGTTGAAAGTAATCACGGAGCCTACCACTGCAATCCCGACCCAGTACGGCCACCCCATAATAGTCTGCATGGTGACGCCCGCCCCCTTCATCTGGGGCATGGTGTAGAAGAAGCCAATAAAGAGCACAAAGCTTACCGCGATCTTGCGAAAGAGCGGTGAGTCGAAGCGGCCCTCAGCAAAGTCCGGGATCGTGTAGGCCCCGAAGCGGCGCAGCGGACCGGCGATAAAGAGCAGAAGCAGTAAATATCCCGCCGCGTAGCCCACCGGGTACCAGAGCGCATCGTAACCGTTCTTGAGCACCAGGCCCGCAACTCCCATAAAGCTCGCCGCGCTCAGATACTCACCAGAGATCGCCGACGCGTTCATCCCGACCGATACTTTTCGCCCCGCCACGAAAAAATCCGATGCGGACTGGGAGCGTTTGGTGGCAATGATGCCCAGAACGACCGTGGCGACGGTCACCAGGATCACAAAGAGTAAAGGGATCATTGGCTCACTCCCGTATGCTCGCGAATAATTGTCTCCTCAAGTGCATTGGAGCGCTTGATAAAATACGCCGAGAGCCCCCAGGTAATCGGGTAAAAGAGGACACCGAGAATCAGCCACGTCAGCGAGAAGCCCCCCACATTGGTTGCTGCCAGCGCGGGTGCGTAGAGATTGACCAGCGGCAGAACAAAGATAATCCCCAGAAAGACCGCCGCCACCCGCAGGCTCAGCCCTGCCTGGCGGCGCATCACCGAGCGCAACAATTCCTTGTCGTTCATGCC
>NZ_JAYUPA010000878.1:0-3043 GCF_043760365.1 Armatimonas sp. | reverse complement strand
ACGGTCGTGTGGTCGCGGCCTCCGAAGAACTGTCCAATGCCGGGCAGGCTGGTTTCAGTAAGCTCACGCATGAGCAGCATCGCCACTTGCCGGGCACGAGCCGTTTCCTTATCGCGCTTCTTACCCTTGAGCACTTCCGGATCGAGCCCGTAACGGCGGGCGACAACTTGCTGGATGATGTCAGCAGTGATGCGGCCTCGTGGCCCCGCAGACGCGGCTTGTGCAGCTTCCAGGAGGGCTACAGGGCCGCCTTGGGGATCACCCAGAAGACTGATCCCAGCCGAGGCAAAGTAGCGCTCCAAAATATCCGAGGCTAGCTCTTCCGTGACAGGAGAGTTCACTAGCGAGGCGTAGGCGACCAGCTTGACCAGTGCGCCTTCCAGAGTGCGGATATTACTCTGCACCAGCCGCGCCATGTAGAGCAGTACATCGTCGGGGATGCGCATGCGCTCAAGCTCCGCTTTTTTCTGCAGGATCGCCAGGCGCGTCTCTAAGTCTGGCGGAGCGATATCGGCGATCAGCCCGGACTCAAAGCGTGAGCGCAGGCGCTCGTCCATCATTTTTAGCTCGCGCGGGCTGCGATCCGACGAGATCACGATCTGTTTGCCGGTCTGATACAGCGCGTTAAACGTATGGAAAAACTCTTCGTTGGTCTTGTCTTTGCCCGCGATGAACTGAATATCATCGAGCAGGAAGACATCCACGTTGCGCCAGCGCCGTCGAAACTCTTCCATCTTGCCTTCGCGGCTGGCTTTGACATAGGCGGTGGTGAAGGCCTCACCGGAGACATAGCAGACATGCGCCGCGCCGCGCTGGGCCGCAACTTCGTGGCCGATCGCGTGCATCAAGTGTGTCTTGCCGATTCCGGGAGGCCCGTAGAGAAACAGGGGATTGTAGATCTCCCCTGGGGCGTGTGCAACCGCGTGTGCGCCGCCCTCTGCAAGCCGGTTGCTCCGGCCCGTCACGAAAGCATCAAAAGTGTAGCGCGGGTTGAGCTGAGGCGCATCGGGATGGGGTGTCTGAGCCGCCGAGGCACTGGTCTGCGGGCGCGAGACAGTGACAGTATTGGTTCTAGGTTTGGGGGGGGCAAGCGGAATCCGGGGAGTGGGGATAACAACAATCTCCGCTTCTAGAGCGAAAGGCTCCCCTTGAGGCTCTGGTAGTGCGGCTACCAGAGCCTCATGGGGTGCGGAAACCTGTTCGGAGCGGTTGAGCGCTTCGGTCGGAGCGAGGAAATGACCGTCGGTCGGTGCCTCGAACAGGCTTGGTGTGATCGCCTTTGGTTGGCCTGACTGCTCGGCAAAGATGCGGCTCTGCGGTTGCAGCAAGGCAAACTGAAGTCTGACTTCCCGATCCAGAATCTCTTCTAAAAGCCCCTGGATAAGCGGGGTATGTCGCTTCTCTACCCATTCACGTGTAAAAGCGGAGGGAACTCCCAGTATCACTTGGCAGATAATCCGCCCCTCGACCATTAGCTCATTGAGAGCCAGTGGTTTCAGGGTTCGAATATGCGCCTCAAACGTGGGCTTATTTACCCGGGATGCAAGCATCCGCAGCGCACGGTCCCAGGCGCGCCGCAAGACAATGGGGATTTCTTCGTCTTCAAATTGTAGTTGTTCGCTCACGTCCTTTTTGTGCTCCCCGTCCCAAATCCACCAGGCAAATTCTGGCGAGGAGACGGGGGGATTCTAGCCCACACAGAGGCTAGCCGCAAGGAGCATGAAACCGTCGTTTGCTGTGTGTAGCCAGCGTCAGGAGTGTTAAATTCGCGTGAATACTAGCATTAAACTTTTTAGCTTACAATACTCGTTGAACCTGTACAAACTGCCGAAAACACAGGTACTATGAATAGGGTAAACAGATGTTTAACTATAAGATAAATGATATTAAAAAATAATTATAGATATAAAATGATACTTAGAGTAGTGCTTTTATCGGTGTTTCTCTCCGTTGGTTTTTCGTTTGCCTGTTCGCATTGGGCAAACTCTGATGGCCGCAGTGCCGTTGCCTTGAATCTCTTAAACCTGACTTTGTTTGTTTTTTACACTACTAAAACTCGTGAAAAGGCACTCGGTTGTTTGCTTGCTGCTGCGGGCGTTTTCGGGCTTGTGGAGCTGCTTGCCGACTTCCTGTGTGTCCGCTGCACGCGCACGCTAGACTACGCACTGGCGCACTCCACGATGGTACTGGAGTCGCCGTGGTGGATGCCGCTTTCGTGGGCTTTGGTGGCGGTTCAAGTGGGGGTTTTAGGAGACTATGGGGTTCATCGCTTCGGGCTTCTGAAAGGCGCACTGCTCACCGGCATTTTAGGGGCGCTTTTGATCCCCTTTTATGAGGAAATGGCCTGGGGAGCGCACTGGTGGCGCTACAAAGACTGCCTGATGCTGGGGCATACTCCCGTCTATATTATTGTTGCGGAGGCCGTGATCGGCTCAGGGCTGGCGCTAATGGGCCACTTCGCCCTGCGTGCTCGCTCGCTAAAAAACGCCGCCCTCATCGGAGCTGCCGCCGGACTCGTGACGATTTTCGGTGGAATGCTCGGTTGGGGCTTAGTTGAGTTTCTCGGGCGCGGGGCGGTGCCTAAATGGCCCTCCTCCCCCGGCCCCTCCTCCCGATAACGGGAGGAGGGGAGTTTTAGAGGTGGGCGTTGATCTCGTCGGCATCAATTCGTCGCGGGAGGATGACAACGGTGTACTGGTAGGTGAGCGTCTCGCCTGCCTTCAAGACTATTGGTTCGTGAAAAAGCGGCGCGGGGCCGAAGAAATGGTAGTCGGGCTTGGCGGCTCCGTAGAAGGGCTCTGGGTAGCGAGTATTTCTTGAGTTTGGCAGAAAGACAACGGCACAGTCCTTGCCGTCTGGCGTGGTGCCTTCGATCCCGCCCCACTTGTAGCGCTCACCGGTGCAGCGCGTGGTGACCGTGCCATCGTCGAAAACGAGCTTGGCGTCTTTTAGGTCATTTCTCAAGCGCACAAACAGCCCACCGTAGCCGCCCCATGTGGTGAACGGCGTCCGGTCGAGGATAATGTCTTGCCGAGCGTTGATC
>NZ_JAYUPA010000877.1:0-3058 GCF_043760365.1 Armatimonas sp. | reverse complement strand
CTCTCGTTTCTAGGAATCGGAGTGCAGCGCCCGTTTCCGTCGTGGGGCCGCATGATCAACGACGCTTTAGACTACTACCGCAGCGAGCCGCGCCTGCTTCTTGCTCCCGCGCTGTGCCTCTCGCTCACCGTCATCGCCCTCAATTTCCTCGGCGACGGCCTCCGAGACGCGCTAGATCCGCGCAAACGGCAGTGAGTTTGAAACCGGAAGAGTACTTGCGCCTTGAGCGAGCAACGGAGTTCAAGAGCGAGTACATCAATGGGGAGATTTATGCCATGGCGGGTGTCTCTCGCGAGCATAGCCTGATCGTCACCAATTTGGGGGCGGCGCTCCATAGCCGTCTACGGGGGCGACCTTGCGAAACTCATCTGACGGATCTGCGGGTGAGTGTCCCTGATACGCGCCTCTATACCTACCCGGATGCGCTGGTGATCTGTGGCGATCCCGTCTTTGTGGATGATATTTTCGATACCGTCACCAACCCAATTGCAATCTTCGAGGTGCTCTCTCCCTCCACAGAGGGCTATGATCGAGGTGCCAAGTTTGCGCACTACCGACGGCTGATCACACTGCGCTACTACGTCTTAATCTCTCAAGGCGAGGCTTTAGTGGAGTGCTACGAGCGACAGGACAGTGGAGGCTGGCTTTTGCAAGAGTTTCGTGGCTTGGATGCCACGCTTCTTCTGCCAACCCTGGAGTTAGCACTGCCGCTGGCCGACCTCTACGAGCGTATTAGCTTTCCTGTACTCGCTGACGAGGCACTTTCTCACGAAGAATATTCATCTCAGGACTGGATAGAGAAGCAATGCTTTCCGTCTCAGTAAGGTTCTGAATTTATCTCTCCAACCGTTTTCGACATCGAGAACCCAGTATTTTGGGATTCCGGCGCGGGCGTAAAGGCTGGCTTTGGTGGTGTAGGCATCGGCTGTATTTGTCGTTACGGCGAGATCGGGTTCTGGTTCGTCTTCCAGGCTGAGGACGACGGGAAACTGGACGGTGACATACTCCGCGCCGAAGAGGCTCGGGTCTTCTTCCTTGCTCTTCGGGAATGCGGTTGACGGCGACTAAAGTACAGTTTGCCTTTCGGAAACTATCGGCCTCTATTGCAGAGGGTGTTGATCTGTTCCATTGAAATTTTTCTAAATCTCATTTTTGCTTCATGATTGCTCGCTAATATACGGCTCAGGAGGTTTAGAAAGATGAACCGATTGGCACTTACGTTTGTGGCATTGATGGTGGGTGGTGCGGCTCTGGCGCAACCGCCTCAGGGTGGTGAACAGGGCGGCTTTGGCGGTCAAGGTGCTGGCCGAGGTGGACGCGGCGGCGGCTTTGGTGGTGGTCAAGGTGGCTTCCCGGGTGGCGGTGGTTTTGGCGGCGGGATGATGGGAATGTCACGGGAGATCAGCGCGGTCAATATCCCACTGCGGGTGATGGCGCTCTACCTGAGCCTCACCGATGGACAGGCCGGAAAAATTGCACTGATTCGTGAGGATATGCAGGACGCGGCACGTCCCCAGATGCCACCGCGCCGTGCTTCGCAAGATCCAAACGTTGATCCTAGTGTGGCTCCGAGTGCACAGGGCGGACGTCCGGACATGCAGGCCATGATGCAGGAGATGCAGACCAATGTAGCAAAGGCGGAGCGCAAGGCCACTGCCGATACCAATGCACTTCTCAGTGAGCCGCAGCGTGTTCGTCTTAGCCTGTTGATCAAGGCGCTTAAGGGTCTTCAAGACGCCGGTGTGCGCCCCGAGGCAGCCGTCAAGCTCTTGCTCAATGAAGATCAGCTCACCAAGCTGGCGCAGGGCCGCAAGCCCGAGAGCGTCCTGAGCACGGAGCAGCAGACCATTGCGCAAGGCTACATGTCCCCGATGGGTCGTGGTGGCCGTGGCGGACGCGGTGGCGGTGGCCAGGGTGGGGATGGCTTCGGTAGCTAAAACTGCTGTGTTTCCCCAGGAGCCCCCTTCGAGATGTTCGCACTCGAAGGGGGCTCTTATTTTGCATCCTGGCTTCTTTAGGGAACCTGGTACGTTTGTGAGAATCTTTAGTAGCAGAAAAGAGATGACATGATACTTCCAAAACTTAGTCGGCCTCAAAAACTAGGGATGGCGGCCTTCTCTGCCACAGCCTGGCTAGCCCTGCACGGCTGTGGAGGAGGAGATTCGACGCCGCTGCCGACACCTACCCCGGCAGCAACGGCGACTCCTGTCGCCACGCCTACCCCCTCGGGAGAGCCGACACCCGTTCCCACACCGAGCCCGGTACCCACACCGACACCCCTTCCCACACCAATACCCCTCCCGACGCCCACACCGATCCCGACGCCCACACCGATCCCGACCCCGGTGCCGACTCCTACGCCACTCCCCACGCCCACCCCGACGCCCACCCCAACTCCCACGCCCACCCCAGTCCCCAATACGACGTTTACTGACAAGCTCAACCAGCTCAACCAGGAGGGGCGAACTATTGCCAGTGTGGCCCTTCGCGCCTCCGATGATGCCTGGGCGATTGCCTACGACGCAAAGCTCTGGAGTACAAATGGAGTCCCCACAGCACTGACAGCGGAGTTAACCCGCCTTACCTCGATTAGTGCGACAATAACAGCGGTGCTACTGGGGCCAAGTGATAGCTGGCTCGTTGTCTACAACACCAACGCATTTACCGCCTCTAATATTCCCATGACACTCTACAACCGCCTCAGTGCACTTCAGACCGCGGGGGCAAGTATCGCTGCGGTGACCATTGGCCCTACCAATAGCTGGGCTGTGGTCTCTGGTGGCACGAGCGCCAACTTTTACACGGAGGGAGTGCCCACGGCATTCAATAGCCAGCTCACCACCCTGCTCAACAACGGAGCAACCGTCCGGCAGCTCGCTCTGGGAGTCAATAGTTCCTGGGGAATTGTCGCCGACAACAATACCTGCTATGTCGTGGGTGTTCCTGCAGCGCTCTACAACGCCGTTGTGAGCATCCAGACGGGTGGCTACAAGATGAACGCCCTCGCTCTGGGCAAGGCTCCGAGCTACGCTGTGATCTACAGCAACAACGCCTGGTA
>NZ_JAYUPA010000876.1:0-3060 GCF_043760365.1 Armatimonas sp. | reverse complement strand
GCGGTCACGGGAACTGTGGATCATGTGGATGTCACTCCGACCACCAACCCAATGACAGTGGCTCAGACCAAGACACTCACGGCGACCTTGCGGGATGCATCCAATGGGGCGCTGCCTTCTGGCCCTGGCACTTGGTTCTCTAGCGATGCAACTGTGGCAAGTGTGGATAGTGTTGGGAAACTCACCGCGCTCAAGGTGGGCTCGACCACGATTACCTTCACACACACGGCGAGTGGCAAGGCGGGAACCGCGAGTGTCACGGTCAGTGCGGCTACGGTAAACAGTGTCACGCTCAACCCGACGAGCGCCTCGCTGACAGTCAATCAGGAGACGACCCTTCAGGCGATTCTGAAAGACAGCTCCGGCACAATTTTGCCCCTAGAGGCAGGCACCTGGTCATCAAGTCAGCCGACACAGGTATCGGTGGACGTAAGTGGGAAGATCAAGGGGCTGGCGATCACGAGCAGTCCCGTGCTCATCACCTTCACGCACACCGCAACGGGCAAGTCCGGCAGTGCCAGTGTGACGGTGAGTGGCGGGGTCTAAAACTGTCCCTAGAACTGAAGCCTACGGCGGCGCATACGAACGGAGAGTAGCAAACCGATGGCGGCGCAGTTTGTCCACGCCGCCGAGCCGCCGTAGCTGAAGAGGGGTAAGGGGACGCCAACAACCGGAGCAAACGCGCAGTTCATCGCGACATTGACGATAACATGGAAGCCGATATAGGTAATCACGCCTCCAACAATAAGCCGCCCGAACGTGTCTTCACTTTCAACGATACAAATGAGTCCCCGTGCGAGCAAGAGCAGATAGACCGCCAGGAGCGCCACACAGCCGACAAAGCCGGTCTCTTCGGCAAAGGCGGAGAAAGCGAAGTCCGTCCAGTTGTCCGGAACAAAGCCCCCACCCGTCTGTAAGCCTTGCCGGAAGCCCTGGCCAGTCACCAGTCCCCCACCGATCGCCACAACTCCCTGATCCCCCTGGTAGGCCATATCGCGCTGCTCACGGGTCATGTTCTCCCGTGACATGAACAGTACGACGATGCGGTTGCGTTGGTAGTCCTCTAGCCCCTTGCCGGTCTTCCAGGCAAAGCCAAATAAAGCCACCCCTGCCAGCAAGATCGCCGTTAAGTGCTTCCAGTCGGCTCCCGCTAGAAACACCATTCCCAGCCAGATCGCCCCTACAACGAGGGCTGTTCCCAGGTCGGGCTGCATCTTAATTAGAAGCATCGCGGGCATGATATGCAAGAGCGACTGGCAAAAGATAGGGAACTCTTTGATGCGTGGCCCCACCCGCACCAGAAAAGTTGCCAGGGTTAAGATAATGACAATCTTAGTCAGCTCCGAGGGCTGGAACTGAAATGAGCCGATATCAATCCAGCGGGCTGCTCCCTTCTTCTCCTTCCCGAATACTTTCACCAGCAAAAGCAGGGCAATATTGCACCAGTAGAAGATGCTAGCATGACGCTGCATCCCCACATAGTCGCGGGTGGCAACATAGGCAAGAATTCCTAGGCCCAAAAGATCGAAGATGCCTTGACGGAGGGCTTGCTTGAGACCAATGGAGTTTGCCTGGGTCAGCTCCTTCGCATGGCCTGCGGATGCCGAATAGATTGTGGCGACACTGGCACACATAAGCAGTACCACACAAAGAATCACGACCCAGTCTATATTTTTACGGTGACGGGGCTCAATCAGGCTTCGGAGGACTTCAATCATGGCAGGCTCAGGCAGGAGTTTGCCGCGACTGTGGTGAATCAGTACGAGTGAACCGTCGTCACTTTCTCACAGCCATTGGCGCTCATACAATTATACCGCCATTTGTGGCTACCGCACAGAACAAACAGGACAAAGCTAAGGCCGAAAAAACCGTAGTTTTACCGGGCACGCCTCTGCGGCGTGTTCTGCCTTCTGGCTTGCGTCTGATTGTAGTCGAGCGCCCCGAGGCTGCACTGGTTGGGGTTAGTCTGGCCGTGCGCGTGGGCAGTGGCGATGAAGAGCGCTCTCGCAGTGGGACGCTGCACTTTATTGAGCATCTTGTGTTTAAGGGCTCCGAGGGAAAGCTGCCGGGGGCTGTGGATCTTGAAACCGAGAATCTCGGAGGCGAGGTCGCTGCACGTACGCTCCGGGACGCCACGTTCTTTGAGGCGACGGTAGCCTCTGAGAGTTGGCAGGCATTGCTGAGAGCGCTGGCGGAGCTCACTTTGCGCCCTGCCTTTCGGCCTGCTGATATTGAGGCGGAGAAAAAAGTTGTGCAGGCCGAGATGGCACTGGAGCGTGTGGATCCGCTCCGTACGGGGATCGCTGCGGCGACAAAAGTTCTTTATTTTCCGGGGGAGCCCTACGCAGCCCCTCTCTTTGGCGAGTGGCCTATTGTCAGTCGGCTGACTGCCGAGGATCTGACTGCCGTGCACATTGCCTGCTATCGCCCCGCGCGGATGACTCTGTGTGTGGTGGGGCCGGTTGTTGCGGCGGAGGTTGAGGCCGTGGCGACACGGCTCTTTGCCGGACCGAAGGCAGCGCCCGTCGTGCGCCCTCTGCGACAGGTGCTTTTGGTGCCACCCACGCGCGATGGGCTAGGGCGGCGTGCTGCTGAGGAGAGCGATGCCACTAGGAGAGGAGTGACCACTCTGGTGTGTGCCTGGAGTGTTCCTCCCGCCGCCGATGTGAACTCGTCGGCAGCGCTGTCGGTGCTGGTGGAGACTCTGGCCCGGGGCGACGAAGGGCGGCTGGGAGTGGCACTGGTGCGTAAGCAAGGGGTGGCGCTTCGGGTACGTGCTGAGCTGACTCCCCAGCGCTGTGGGGGGCTCTTCACGATTGCTGTCACGGGGCTGCCCAAAGATGCACGGCGGCTGGAGACGGCGTTGTTGGATGAGCTGCGCCGCATCTTCGAAGATGGTTTTAGCGCCGAGGAGCTAGAGGCAGGACGACGGGCTGTACGAGGGCGGGTGGTGACGGAGAGTGCGAGTGTTGATGGACTTGCGCACCGGCTGACGGTTCATGATGCTCTGGATGCACCTGGGTTGGAGGAGGAGCTAGAGAGACAGCTCCCTCTGGTTCG
>NZ_JAYUPA010000875.1:0-8711 GCF_043760365.1 Armatimonas sp. | reverse complement strand
CGGACGCTCGCGACATTCCACTTCATGAACCGGATCCATAGAACCCATACCATGCCCTCGCTGATGGAGGGACTCTATCTGGCGGACCGGGGGAAGCTTTCGGCCAAGGGCATGTTTCTGGCGCTCTTTCTGGCGATCCCCCTAGGCACCGTGGCCGGATTTCTGGCGCACATCTACTTTGGCTACCGCTACACGCCCGTGAGCTGGGTCTCCGGCGAGCTGGGCGGCTTTATCAGCAATATCCTCTCCACCCCTCGCCCTCCCAACCCCACCGCCATGCTTGCCGTCGCGGGTGGTTTCGCTACGGTGATGCTCCTCGACTTTATCCGCTTCCGTATTCCTGGCTTCTGGCTACACCCAGCGGGCTACGCGCTGGCGATGAACTTCGGGGTGGACTACTACTGGTTCGGGCTCTTAATCGTGCTGATCGTGAAAGTGTTTGTGCAGCGCTTCTACGGCCTCAAGGGCTACGGACAGCTCCGGCAGATCGCGTTTGGTCTGATCGTGGGCGAGTTCATGGCCGAGCTGATCTGGGCGACTTTCTCCATGCTCAACGACAGGCAGACAACCTACTCCATCTCCATCAACGGCAAGATGAGCTGGGATCAGTAGCTCGGGGGCACGCATTGACGAAGCCCCGGCCCGCGGGGTATCCTTGATGCGCTAT
Organism: Armatimonas sp.; assembly: GCF_043760365.1. Taxonomy (GTDB): domain Bacteria; phylum Armatimonadota; class Armatimonadia; order Armatimonadales; family Armatimonadaceae; genus Armatimonas. Next base: position 8,044 of record NZ_JAYUPA010000875.1, on the reverse strand, counting down.
GTCAAACCGCTACACACCCCTGCGCTGGGGAATTCTTGGGGCTGGGAGTATCGCCAACCGCTTTACCGAGTCCATCGCGCTTCTCTCGGATCAAAATGTCGTCGCTGTCGGCTCACGTGATGCGGAAAAAGCCGCCGCCTTTGGGAGCAAGCACAGTATCACCAACCGCCACGGCAGCTACGAAGCCCTCTGTTCTGATCCCGACGTAGATGCGATCTATGTGGCAACACCGCACACGTTCCACAAAGAGCACAGCATCTTAGCGCTGAAGAGCGGCAAGCATGTTCTGTGCGAGAAGCCCTTCACGATCAATAGGGCCGAGGCTGAGGCCGTGGTCACGGTTGCTCAAGAGACCGGGCTATTTCTAATGGAGGGCATGTGGAGCCGCTTCTTCCCCGTCTGGGATAAAGTGCGTGCGCTGATCGCCGAGGGCGCGATTGGCAAGCCACGCATGCTCTACGCCGACTTTGGCTTTCGCTGCGGCCCCAGCCCCTCCAACGTCGGCGACGACGGCAAGATAATCGGACTGAACCCGCAGGCACGCCTCTTCAACCCGGAGCTTGGCGGCGGGGCGATCATGGACGTGGGCATCTACCCGGTGAGCTTGGCCCAGATGCTGCTCGGCGATCCCGATCAAGTGGCGTGTTTAGGGACGATCGGGCACACGGGCGTAGATGAGAACGCGGGAATGCTGCTGCACTTCCCCAGCGGCGCAGTCGCTGTCATGAGCACGTCGTTTCAGGTCAGCACGCCCCAGAGCGCGACCTTAATTGGTGAGAGCGGGAAGCTCGAAGTGGCTGCCCCGTGGTGGACTCCGCGCAAGCTCACGTTGACCCGGGGCAGTGAGTCCGAGGTCTTTGAGCTCCCCTTCGACGGCCCCGGCTTCCAGTTTGAAGCCATGCACTTTGCCGAGCGCCTGCGCACCGGCCACACCCAGAGCGATATTCTCTCGCACAGCGACAGCCTCGCCGTGATGGGCGCTCTAGACAACCTACGCTCACAGATTGGGTTGAAGTACCCGATGGAGTAGTCATCCAAAAATCGCCCCCATGAACGGGGGCGTCTTATTGACGGCTTCGCCGACACAAAGGCCGTTCCGGCCATGCCGATTTTGAGTAAACTTGGTTATGGGCGGGACGCCCTTCGTGTCCGAAGAATGAGGATAAAAAGACGCCCCCGTTCATGGGGGCGAAAAGAAAGAAAAATATGTCAACGTATTCACCCCTTCGCTGGGGATTTTTAGGCTGTGGCTCGATTGCCAACCGTCTGGGCGCAGATGTGTCCAAGCTAAGCGATCATAAGATTCAGGCAATCGCCTCGCGCGATCCAGAGAAAGCGGCCAAGTACGCCGCAAAGTTCGATGTGCCGACCCAGCACACCGGCCCCGATGCCTACACCAAGCTCGTCAATGACCCGGAGATTGATATTGTCTACGTGGCGACGCCCCATAATTTCCACCGTGAGCAGGTACTCCTGGCACTGAACGCGGGCAAGCACGTGCTCTGTGAGAAGCCCTTTACGGTCAACCTCAAAGAGGCGGAGGAGCTGGTTGCCAAGGCGCGGGAGAAGGGCCTGTTCCTGATGGAAGGTGTCTGGAGCCGCTGTTTCCCCGTCTGGGTGAAGGTGCGCGAGCTGATCGCCGAGGGCGCGATTGGCAAGGTGCGCCAGGTCTACTCAGACTTTGGCTACGGAGCAGGAGCGCTGGATGACAACAGCCAGCTTGTTATCGGCAACCCCAACGGGCGGCTTTTCTCCCGCGAGCTGATCGGCGGGGGACTGATGGATGTGGGGGTTTACCCAATCAATATCGCCATGATGCTGCTCGGGGAGCCCAGTGTGGTGAAGGCGTTCGGGCAGCTGGGGAGCACGGGGGTGGATGAAAATGTCGCGGTGGTGCTGGGCTTCCCCGATGGCTCCCTTGCGACCTGCGCGACCTCAATCCAAGTCACCACGCCGTTTGTCACCACGATTATCGGCACCAAGGGTAAGATCGAGGTTCCGTTCTGGTGGCGTCCCAAGAGCCTGATTCTAACAGCCGATGGTCACACCCAGACACTAGAGTTTCAGCACGAGGGTGAGGGCTTTCAGTTCGAGGCGATGCATGTGGCGGAGTGCCTGCGCGCCGGAAAGACCGAGAGTGAGATTCTCCCGCTTGAGGGCACACTGGCCGTTATGCGCACCTTGGATGCAGTGCGTGTGGAGATTGGTCTCAAGTACCCCGGCGAATAGGGAATATGTCGCTGAGGCAGGAATCCTGTCTCAGCGACGCCTATACAGAGAGACCGGAGATATCCGCGTATTTTCGAATGCAGTGCATCACGGAGAGATCACTTTTGTTGCTAATGAAATAGTACACGCAGTTGCCCTTGCGCTCGGCTTCCAAAATTCCCGCATCACGAAGAATCTTTAGCTGCTGGCTGACAATTGCTTGCTGTGCGCCTTCGGAGATACCCACAATTTCCGTGACACGCTGAGGCGTTTGAACCGTCTCAAGAAAGTCAATAATACGAAGACGGAGAGGGTGTGAGTAGATACGAATCAAAGGCGCAAGCTGCTCCAATTTAGACATTTCTATACTCACCTGCCAGGCTATTTTTTCTCTCATAATTAGTGTTGATTTTAGGCTAAGATAATTCACCGTGGCAGTTCAAATCTCACGAATATTTTCTTGCTAATTCAAGCCACCCCGCGAAAGCGCCGATCCGCCCAGCGGGTGGCGTACTGGAGCTGAAGGACATAGCGTGTCCGGTCGGAGAGATTCGGTGCGCCCCGATGCCAGCACTGGTGGTTGGTCAAATAAACATCCCCCGCCTTGCAGAACACCGGCACGGGGCCCTGTCCCTCAAACATAGGGTTCTCTTCGTCTTTCGGGGGGCGACGGCCTGAGTAGTGGCTCCGGGGCACAAACTGGGTCGGGCCGTGCGCCTCGGTCTCGATGTCACTCAGCGCCACTTGCACCGTCAGCCAGAGCACGGGCAGGCGAATCCGGGCATCGAAGCGCGGGATGTCCTCGGGGAGAGGCAGCTCTAGTACATCATCCACATGCCAGAGCGAGATTGCCTGTCCTGGCTCGTTGCGGATCACATTGAGGGCATTAAAGGCGGGCTGCGAGCCCAACGCCGCACTCGCCAGCGCTTGAATCTCAGGTCGCTCGACTAAGCTGGCGAAGAGCGGGTCGTACTCCGTGCCACGTCGCAACACAAACGCCCCGTGCACATAGGAGACAAACTTTGGGTCTATGCGCTCGCGAGCGGCAAAACACGCGTCGGTTTTTTCTCGAAGCGCCATTACTTCGTCGGGCGTGAAGATGCCAGGGACATGGAGAAATCCCTCGCGGAAAAAGACATCAGTGTCAATGGTCATAATGGGAGTTTACCTGAACTTCAGCCTACCCCCGCCTGGTGGGGGGACAATTTAGATGGGGACGTTGCAGAAAGTCAGTGCCGCGATTCCGTTGGTTCCTCGCAGAAGCCGCTTCTGGCTCCAGGCCGCGCTGTCCAGATAGGTAATTTTCTGCGCCGTCGTCGGCTCCGTGAGTGTGAGTGTCAGCCGATTACCCGAAACCACGCCCGAGGCTATTTTACCTTTTTGGCCGTCCAGAGAGAACTCACTTACCAATGCACTCTCCCAGATAATAGGTTGATCGAACTCCAGAATCAGTGTGTCTTTCTTGGCGCTGGCAAAAGTAACGCGCTTCAGATTTGGCGGCGTGATCGGCTCTGTAAAGATCTTGCCGTAGCTGTCGCGCTGGATTATCGGGAAGATCAGGCGGGCAAACTCAGCGTAGCCTGCCGCGGGGAAGTGGCAGCCACCGGGCGGATCAATGCCTAGTGTGGACAGAATGCTCATCTTCGAGAAAAGCGTGGGCAACTGACGCTGGACATCACGGAGCTGATTATCGGAGCCGTCAATGCCCATCGAGCACGACTTGGGCCAGATCTGGAAGAGATAGTGGCGCTGGAGATTCGGGAAGTCCAGCTTCCAGGCGGCAGTGAGCTCAATAAAGTACTCCCGATAGGTCTCCCAGCCAAAGCCGCCTGTGGGGCCGTCCGCGCCCTGATCGTTCTCACCCTGGTGCCAGAGAATCCCTCGAATGCCGTGGGTGAGCCCGGCTTGGCGCACACGCCCCAACAAACGCCCGTAGATGGTGGTGGAGTCCGTCGGGTTGCTGGGGTTGCGCTGGTGCTGGTCAATACGCGTGCCCCCCACTGCGCCATTCAGAATGCAAATGGGCACTTTCTCACTCTCCATCAATCGCCGCGCCAGCTCCATCCCCCAGTAGCCGATCTCGCCCGCCTGGCTGTTCTGGTTGCGATGACGAGCGTCTTCCCAGCGCGTCCCAAACGTCCGAATCCACTCGCTTTGGAACGTCGGGGTTTCCTTGCCAAAGTCCGTGGCAACAGCGTTGGACTGCCCCTGAACCACAAAGGCATCGCCACAGACGAGATTAGAGGCAGTGTGCAGAACGGTCTCTTGAGCGCCGGAGACACTCCCAAACTCCGTGCGATAGTGAATCAGCCCCGGCTTGAGCGCTACCGAGAGCGTATAGGCACGGCTCGCGGAGAGCTTCTGCATGACGGTCTTGACCAGCGCCCCGTCGGCGTAGAGGCGCAAAAACACGGAGTCGGCAGGGGTGCTCAGCGTGCCGTTGTCGTGGAGCGTCCCCTCGTTTCTGGCATTGCGGGCGTAGAACTGGTTGTCCACCGGCTGCTCATTGGGGGCGGGCTTGCGCTCGATCCAGGGATCGGCCTTGGGTTCGGTGACGGCAATCTTTGCGGTCTGGGTCACAGGTGCGCCGCCGTTGTCCACGGAGACGCTTACCGTGAGTGTCCCGCTGTTCTGGGCACGGGTGAGGCGCAGCTTGCCAGGAAGCACCTCTTTGCTGGTCGCGAGTCCGTCCACTTTCCAGGCGTAGCGCAGCGGCAGAGCGCTCTTGCCCGCCGTCGCCCTAATTTCAATCGGCGTGCGACCATCCCACTGACGCGGGGCTTTAAGCGAGATCATGGGGTCCGCGATCATCTCCTGGATGGTCACCGGAATCTCACGGGTCTTCACGCCCTCAGGATAGATGGCTTTAAGCAGAAGCGTACGTTTTGTGTCGCCGCTCACCCGGCCTGCCTCCAGTGTGTAGGAGAGCTGATCCACCCCGACAATCTTCTCCTGCCCCTTTTGCCTGAGCACCCAGACGAGCTTCTGCGCCCCGCCTGCCTTTGCCGTGATCGTGGCGCGGCTGCCCTCACGCACTGTGAGCTGTGGCGACGAAACGGAGAACTCACTGCCGGGCTGCACGAGCATTCCCACCAGTGTCTGGAGCGGCTTCTGGTTCTCGTACTCAAGCTTCACCCAGTCGGCAGAGCGTGCGACACTCGAAATTCGGACCTCGTCTATTTCGCCCACGAAGTCGTAGTTGTTGTACCAGCCGCCTATCCAGAAGCGTGCGGGGTTCTGCACGTTCAGCGGTGCGGCTGATGACTGCGCTGTGCCGTCTAAAACGCCATTCACGTAGACCCGCGCATTGCCCTTCTCGTAGGTGTGCATCACGTGCTGCCACTCGCCCATCGGGAGCTTGCTCTTTCCGGCGACATTGGCATCGGAGAAGTAGCAGTCCATGCTGATGTGCGGTGGGCTACGAAACTGCATCGTCACTTTCCCCTGACGCTCCTCATTACCCCAGCCGAGAACCCGGACATTGGGCCGCTCCGCCCGAAACCACGCCTGCGAGCTATGCGGCTGGCTGCCCGTGGGAAAGTGCGTGAGCTTCTCCCCACCCGCAATTCCCTGCTCCGTGGCAAAGCGCCGTGCCGCCCCTATCGAACCCGGCGCAACTGTCGTGCCCTTGTTGGTCGCTGTCAGCATGCCCGTTGCATCGGTCAGCGTCTCGTCCATGTGCCAGACCGTAAGATAGCCATTGCTTGCATTAAAGACCGCCGGGCCGCTGGACGCACTCTTGGCCGCGGGGTCGCCCCAATGCAGCCGCAGCTCCTGGCGTGCGTTGCCCGTGATTTTCGGCACCCGTACCCAGAGACTCGCCGTCCCTGCCTGCGCATCCCACTGCTCGATCTGATAGGCCAGCGGCGTGCCGCTGCTGTCTGTTACGCGCAAGTCCTCGCCGTGGGGCTGGGCCTGAGCAAAGGGAAACGTCTCGCGGCGGAGGCGAACCAGCACCGGAAAGTCTGTGAGTGTCACCGACGCGGGCAGGTTTGCACCGTCAGGGGTGGTGAGGAGGTAGAGCGAGCCGGAGTGGTGCCTGTTGCGCTTTCCCCCTCCCCCTCCCCCGACCTCGCTCGGCTCGGCCACCCCCTCCGGCTGATCGCTCGTTCCTCGCTGCGAAGGGGGGCGTTGGGGGGATGCCGTCTCCCTTCGCGAAGCCGGAGGGGGTGGCGAGCTTAAGCGAGCCGGGGGAGGTAAAACAAAAATAGGTATCACTTGCTCACCACCCGTGCTTCGGCCCAGGTTCCCAGGACATTGTCGCCGGTGAACTCTAGCATGATGCAGCCTTTGTTCGTAACATCAATATCAATGGGCTTTGGCGGCGCATCAGGGCGGAGCTTGCCGCTATCAAAGAGCATTTTATTGCCAAAGAAGTCCTCCTCCATCACCCGAAAGCGACCCTCAGCAGTGGGTGAATTCGACGGATCGAGGCCAACCGTGGCTTGGAACCGGCTTGCGCGGCCATTGATTTTATACATCATCACAGACTTCCCCTGGCAGCCGAGGCCCTTGCGGTAGAAATTCTCACCCAGCACCAGCGGCTCTTGTCGTGCGCTTAGGCCACTGACGGGGGGATTACCGCGCCGCCAGATGTAGCACAGGTCGCTGAGCCAGATGTAGCACAGGTCGCTGAGATAGGTGACGCCGCTTTTCGTGACCGTGTAGCGCTCCACGGGCAGGGGTGCGGGCGCGGGGAGTGGGCGGCCACGGGAGCCAATACGAAGAAGCACGTGCTCGTGCTGCGCGAGGCGTGGGCTGGTAAAAGAGCCTTCAAACGTGCCGATGTCTTTGCGGAGCCACAGATCACGAACTTTTTGACGACCCATTAGTCCAATCAGCTCCCACGGAACCGTGATTGCGGCGGGCTTATCGCTCTTATTGAGAATCAGCACGGCGGTAGTCCCATCGGCGAGAGGCTTGTTATAGACCTCCTGACCGTTGTTTTTAAAGACTTTGTAGCCCTGGATGCCGCGCGGATCCTGGTTGATCGCGATCACTTCCTTGGCCGTCAGAATTGCCCGGACACTCTCGGGCATCTTGCGCAGGTCGTTGCCCGCCATGAGCGGCGCAGCCAGAATGCACCAGAGGCTGAAGTGGGCGCGGCTCTCGGTGTCTGTCTTAAGGTTGCCCACTTGCAGCATGTCGGGGTCGTTCCAGTGCCCCGGCCCGGCAAACTGCCCGAGGCCATTGAAGGCTGGATGGGTCACATTGCCGCCCGTCGAAGTCTCGGCGCAGTTGTAGACCGAGTCCATATTCGGGTAGATATCGTACGAGGTTCGCCAGAGCTGTCCGATCTTCTCCCCTCCCCAGGCCCACGCGCCATTGCCAAAGTCGGACATGCTCAAAATCATCGGGCGGCCCGTCTTGGCAATCTCATCCCGATAGAGAGAATAGTCATCGCTACTGAGGCGCTTATTGAGCTCGGCGTAGCAGCTATCGAGTTTGAGGTAATCCACGCCCCAGCTTGCAAAAGTTGCCATGTCCGTCGCCTCGTGCTGGTAGCTTCCGGCGAGGCCCTGACAGGTTAGCTTGCCGCGATCTTCGTAGATACCAAAACGCAGCCCCTTGGCGTGAATGTAGTCTCCGATAGCCTTCATGCCACTGGGGAACTTCACCGGATCGGCCACTAAGATCCCCTTGCTATCGCGCTCTTTTTGCAGCCAGCCGTCGTCGAGCACTAAGTAGCGATAGCCCGCATCGCGCATCCCGGAGCGCACCAGCGCGTCGGCGATCTCTTTGATGATCTTCTCATCAATCTTCTGCTCAAAGGCATTCCAGCTATTCCAGCCCATCGGCGGGGTCAGAGCAAGTTTTTGGGACATATTCATGATTT
>NZ_JAYUPA010000874.1:0-8712 GCF_043760365.1 Armatimonas sp. | reverse complement strand
TCTCGTTCCAGAAGCTGGTCGGGGTGGACAACACCCTCGGCCCCGAGATGAAGTCCACAGGAGAGATTTTGGGTCAAGACTTAGACTATCCCCGCGCGCTTTTCAAAGCGCTCGTTGCCAGTGGCATCAACCTGCCGCTGAAGAAGGCCGTGCTTGCCACCCTCGCCGACACCGACAAGGCCGAAGCGCTGCCGCTCCTCAAGGACTTTGTGGCACAGGGTTTTCAGATCTACGCCACGGCGGGCACTGCTAAGTATCTTGCCGAAAACGGCGTCGCGGCAACCACTGTCAATAAAATTAGCGAGGGTAAGCCTGATCTGATTGACTTGATCTACAGCGGCGAGATCGGCCTACTTATCAACACGATTAGCAAAGACCGACGGATCGAGCAGGAGGGCGCACTTATCCGCCGCGCCAGTGTGGAGCGCTCCGTGCCCTGTCTCACCAGCCTGGATACGGCCCGTGCTCTTCTCACCGCGCTAGAGGCCTACAACCGAGGCGAAGAGATGGGCGTGCGTACGGTAGATGAGTATCTGAAAAACGAGTAAGCCATGCCGCTCTGGCTCTACGAAACCGCAACCCAAAGCTTAGCCGAGGCTCATGTGCTTCAGATTGTGACTGATCAACAGATGACATCTATTGATCAAAGCTGGGATGCGCATAACCTTGTGGGATTTGAACATAGTCACTGGGACTGGAAATCAAAATACCGACATCGCTCTCCCGAAACGCTGATTTTTGGGCTAGAGTGTAAAAACGAGATTCAAGCCTTGATGTTCCTTTTGTTTGACAAAATGAGTCATGAGGATAACCTACCTCTAGTCTATGTAGATTATCTGGCAACTGCCCCCTGGAATCAGGGGAATGATTCTCGCTTTAAACGTAGTGGGACGCTGCTGATCTACCAGGCCATCCAGGAGAGTTTATCACGCGGTTGGCAGGGCAGAATGGGACTCCATTCGCTCCCTCAGGCGCGGGGATTTTATCTCAAGTGGGGTATGATAGACTTAGGCGAAGACCCTCGGTACGATGATTTGGACTACTTCGAAATGAGGGCAAGTCAGGCTACACACTTCCTGGAAAATTTCAATGAGTAACCCCGAACTACTAGAAAAGATAAAGACAGAGTTGGAGAGCTGGGATGGAATCGAAGACCCGGCTCCTTATGCCTCACGTCGTGATTTGGCGATTCTGCGAGTCCGCCGTGTAAACAATCTATACCAGAAGCATCTCGCCGAGTATGTTTTCTGGCAAACTCAAATGACCCAACACGAACATGACGAAGACGCCTCACGTTGGCGTCGTGGCTTTGTTCGTGCTGTCCATCCCTTTCTTTGCTCTAGCACAGAGTTGCTTATTGCAGACGCCGCTGTGAAACAAGCGCTTCCAAAGGACATAACTATAGACCCCTATGATCCTATTGCAAGCCTCCTGGAAACTGTGGCAATGCATCGTGCTGTCTACTCTACCGATGCATTCTCTCCACTCACCAACGACGATAACGAAACTCTCCGAGCCGTGGGGCCGATTCTACGACGCGCTCTCCGTCCAGAGTCAACGGATGATTTTGAAGTGACAAAGGCTGATAGTGATGCCCTAGTGCAGGCACTCTGGATCGTGGATCGTGCCGTTGCTGCTGTTAAGGTAGCGTAGCACCCTCTGCACCCGCCACAAGCGCCGCCAGTGTCCCCTGGACGTTGCGCTCACGGTCACGGTAGCGCATGAGGACGGCGAGGCTTTTGTGGCGGGAGAAGTCCAGCACTTCCTCGATCCCGATTCCTGCCGCTGTCGCCGCTTTACACGCCTCAGTAATTGCCGTATGACGCAGACCATGGGGCCGCGCAGAGACTCCCAGTGGCTCGGCGTACTTGGCGACAATGCGATGGACACTGCGCCCTGAGAGCCGCCCATCGCCTTTGTTGCTTCGGTCTTGATTGGTAAAGAGTGCGCCGGGGGCACTGCCCCGCACGGCCAGCCAGTCCGTGAGCGCCTGGCGCGTGGGAAGTGGCAGCTCTAGTGGGCTGCGCTCCAAGCGTCCTTTGCCCAAAACCCAGAGCCGTGTGGTCTCGAAATCAGCGACATCCAGCGAGCAGACTTCCGCTCGGCGCAGCCCTAAGTCATAGAGGAGGCGCAAGATCGCGTGATCGCGTGGGCTCTGCTCGGCGAGCGCTAGCATTTTCTGGACATTTTCTCTACCGGGACCACGGGTATCCCGATACGCCTCGCTGGCGAGATTGGTCACTTCGAGTACCCAGCCTGTCTGCCCGAGGAGGCGTGCGAGCTTGCTCAGCGAGCGTAGCGCCGCCAGTCGCCGATTGATCGTGGCCGGGGAGAGCTTCCGTTGCCGCAGATGCGTTCGGTAGGCCAGCGCCCGCCGGTTCGCCTCGCCCGCCGGGAGCGCCAGTAAGTCCGCAATGGCAAGTTCTGTAGAGGTTTCACAAAACGCGGCGAAGTCTTCTAGGTCACGCCGGTACGCCGTCATTGTGGTGGGGCTATGGCTTTCCAGAAAGAGGGCTAATAAATCGCCCCCATAAACGGGGGCGTCTTGTTGTCCTCGTGCCTCGGACACGAAGGGCGTGCCGCCCATGGCCGCTTGCGGCCTTTGTGTCGGAGCCTGCGACGACAATAAGACGCCCCCGTTCATGGGGGCGATCTCACGCACCACGAACCTCGCGGATCGCGCTTGCAACGCGCTCGCAGACAGCGGCGACCTCGGTCTCGGTGGGGGCTTCGGCCATCACCCGAATTAATTTTTCGGTGCCTGAAGCGCGTACCAAGAGCCGACCGCGACCTTCGAGTGATCTTGCCGTATCGGTAATTGCAGCGGAGATAGCAGAGTCGCTCTCCCAACCGTCGCGCTCTTTCACGGCAACATTGACGAGCTTTTGAGGCAGCGTAGTCATGTTGTCGTACCAGACTGACAGATCGCGCCCGGAGTCTTTCACGATTTTTAAGATCTGGAGTGCGGTGAGAAGGCCATCGCCCGCCGGAGAGAGCTCAGGAAAGAGTATATGACCCGACTGTTCGCCGCCAAGCCGTGCACGAGTCTGTACCAGAAGTTCCGCGACATAGCGATCTCCGACATTGGCGCGCTCCAGCCGCACCTGAGCAGCCTGCAGCGCCAGCTCCAGCCCCATGTTGCTCATCACGGTTCCCACCACGCGGTCGAGTTTCCACCAGAGCGCGCCCGTCAGAAGAATTCTATCGCCGTCGAAGATGCGTCCGTAGCGATCCGCGAGAATCACCCGGTCGGCGTCGCCATCAAAGGCCAAGCCCGCGTCGGCATTCTCGGACTTCGTGCGCGCGGCCAGCGCTTCCGGGTGTGTCGAGCCGCAGTGCGCATTGATGTTAAGTCCATCGGGCTCGCAGTGCGTTGCGATCACTTCGGCACCAAGACGCTCTAGCAAGGGTTTGGCAAGATAGCTTGCCGCACCGTTGGCACCGTCTATCACCAGCTTCAGACCCGCGAGTGTCGTCTCACCGAGCGTGCCGCTTAGGAAATTCGCGTAGGCCGCAATGGGATCGCTACTGTGGGTGAGTCGCCCGACACCCGAGCCTGCGGGCCGGTCAAAATCATTCGCGAGAGCGGCTTGAATCGCAGACTCCGTAGCATCGGGGAGCTTCTTGCCATCGGAACCGAAGAACTTGATGCCATTGTCCTGCATGGGATTGTGCGATGCAGAGATCACGACTCCCGCACTCGCTCCCGTGGTACGCGCCACAAACGAGACCCCTGGTGTGGGCACAACTCCCAGCGAGAGCACGTCGGCGCCCTGGGAGAGCAGCCCGGCAGTCAGTGCCGCCTCCAGTAAGTCGCCGGAGCGGCGCGGATCTCGCCCGATCACAAAGCGTCCCCCGCCCAGAGCCTGCGCTGCCGCGCGGCCCAGTGCCAACGCGAACTCCGGGGTGAGCTCCGTGTTTGCTATACCACGAACGCCGTCCGTTCCGAACTTCAGTGCCATAGTTGTTCTAGTCTCCCGCTGGTTTTGGTGTTGGGGATGGTTTTAGTGTTGGGGAGGCGGCGGGAGGCGCATCCACCGTGAGGGTTAGCTGTGCGACACGCTGCCCTAGCAGGCTAATGCCCACAGGGGGTGCCAGAACAATCCGGCGCGTCTCATTTTTAGCCAATCCCGCGACACTCACGGAGACCTTCAGCGACGAAAGCGCACTTAGCAGTGCAGGTTCCCCCCGCACGACCACGGTGCTGGGAGAGAAGGTATAGGCGGTTAAGTGGGTACCCGGCGCAGGTGCACCCGAAAACACCCCAGAGAGTACGAGAGTCTTGGTTGCGGGAGCCTGCCGAAGCGTTAAAGTGGCCCGCACCTGGGTGGGCTGTAGCCTCACGCTGGAAACGACTTGCTGGTTTGTATCCTGGGCCACGACGGGGACTTCACGGCTGAGCGCTTCGCCCGAGTCCGTGTTGTCCAGTAGTGCCACCACCCGATCCACCCGTGCGACTTCAGAGACAGGCCCTGAGACTTCCACTTTGGCGGGAAGAGACGAGGGGGGGGCGTACTCAAAACCAGGGGGGGGCTGGTTTTGAAAGAGCACCCGAACGGGAATGCTACGTGTTACCCGCGCCTCCAGTTCCACCTCTAAAGTGGGTGGTGCCTCCAGTGCAACACGCCCCCGCGCCTCACGTGGCAGAACATAGGTAACGGGCAGGAAATTCTTGCCGGCGCGTGCGCCCGCAGCACTCACGGTGACCTTAATGCCTTCCTTACGCACCCGATCCAGCTCCTCGGGCGGCCCGGTGAGTGTCACCTGCCCCGGTGGGGGCGGGGTCTTGACCACCAGCTCCAGGGGGAGTCCGATTACTTCGGGCTGAACACTCTGCGTGCTACTGAGGCTACGGTTTCGCTGAGTACTGGCAATAAAATAGAGCAAAACGGACAGAACAAGGGAAAGAAGCTTGTACTCCCAGTTGCGGCGAAGAAAAGCCATCATGGCGCGGACGTCTCCTTGCCTGCTTCTTTGGCCTCACTTGTTTCTTTGGCCTCACTTGTTTCTTTGCCCCGTCGCGTCAGGCTGAGACGTGGTAGCGCTTTCTTGACGCCTTTCCCAAAGGCTGTTAAGAGCTTCTCCCGCAGGAGCTCTGGCTTGAGACCCCGGTCTAGCTTGCCGCCAATTGACAGAGAGATTGTCCCCGTTTCCTCGGAGACAATCACGACCACGGCATCCGAGTTCTCCGATACCCCCATGGCGGCGCGGTGGCGCATGTGGACATTGGTGGCGATGTTAGGCGCATCAGAGAGCGGAAGCGTGCAGCCCGCCGCCACTATACGCCCATTTCGCAAGATCACCGCGCCGTCGTGAAGAGCCGTCCCGGAGTAGAAAATCGTCGTCAAAAGCTCCGGCGTGACTCCCGCATCCAGTACGGTGCCTGTTGCAATCACATCGTCGAGGCCCGTCTCCCGCGCCAAAACAATGAGCACCCCCGTCTTGCGCGCGGAGAGCAGGGTCGCGGCAGTCACGATCGCCTCAACCGTCTCCGTAATATTCTCCTGACGTGCCGCACTCAGCGGCGCCCCCCAGAAGTCTAAGCGCCCCAGCCGCTCTAAGACCTCGCGTAGCTCCGGATACAGTAAGATCACAATAGCCACCGGCCCTAACGGCGTCACCGAGCGCAGAAGCCAGTTGAGAGTGACAAGCTCCAGCCAGTCGGAGAGCAGCAGCAAGAGAAAGAAGACACCGATGCCGATAAGAATCTGCCAGGCACGACGGCCCTTAGCCAGCAGGATCAACCGGTAGAGAATATAGGCAACAACGACTATATCCAGAGCGGCCAGTGCGAGCGACTTGAAGTCAAAGGAGCGGAGGCTGGCAAACAAGGCAGACATGGGACAGCTACCAGTATACCCGACGGATTCGACCCGTTCATCGGGGAAGTAAAGTTCATCGGGGCGGTAAAATATGCTCATGAGCGAGCTACTTGCCACCAATACAGGTGCGCCACCCGACTGGGCGCTACGAATGCGCCACGTAATGGCCATGATGGATGAGGCGATCCCCGCTTTCCAGAGCCGCTACTGCCGCGCCGATGGCACTCTCATTTGGCGGCAGGAGTGGCCGGGCATGGACGGTAGCGACGACGGTTACGAGAGTTTTCACAACTGGCCTTTGTTCTATGCACTGGGCGGTGCGGAGGATCTGTTCGAGCGCTCACGCTTTCTCTGGGACGCAGTCACACGGCAGTTCGCGGCTTACGGGCAGGTCTGGCAGGAGTTCGATGCCTACTACGACTGGATGCACCACGGCGAGTCCAATCTGTTTTTGTATTATTTCGGGCTGTGTCACCCCGGCCACCCCGTTGAGAAAGCACGGGCGCTGCGTTTTGCTAAGCTCTACACCGAGGGTACCAACTGGGACGCGACACATAAGCTCATCCGTTCCCCGATCACAGGCAGCAAGGGGCCACGCTTTGAGAATAGCTGGGTAGACTGGGAGACGCACCGGGAAGTACTAGACAACTACCCGCCCCCCTTCGATGACATCCCCGGAGTGCCCGGGCCACTCGCAAACTGGAGCGATGACGAGGTCTATGGAAAAATCCTCCCCCTGCTCAACCAGCGCATGATGACCGGCGATGTGCCGCTGAACCTCACGGCCACGAGCCTCGCCACCCACGCCTTCTGCTACACCGGCGACGAAAGCTACAAACGCTGGGTCTGTGACTATCTTGAAGCCTGGAGTGAGCGCATTGCCCGTAACGGCGGCCTCTGCCCAGACAACGTGGATGAGCACGGCGTGATCGGTGGGCGAATGGAGGGCAAGTGGTGGGGCGGCTACTACGGCTGGCGCTGGCCGCACGGGGTGATGAGCCTGCTTCAGCCGCTGGTGATCGCCGCCATGAACGCCGCCATGCTCACGGGCGATCTGTCGTACTTGGACATTCCGCGCGGCCAGCTAGATAAAATGGTCGAGCTGGGCCGGGAAGAAAACGGCGTCTTACTCATCCCACACCGGCACACGGACGCGGGCTGGACGGCCTATCGCCCGCTCGCCCCAGAGTTTGCACTCCAGCTCGCGTATTTTTCGATGGAGCAGCGCGACTTTGACCGCCTCACGCTCTTCCCCGAGCGCACGACAAGCTGGCGCGAAGTGGCGCCTGGCCGAGGTAAGGGCGACTCCATCCATATCGCGCCGTGGCACTGCTATCTTCAGGGCGACCTACCCGACTACCCGACACAGATCCTCGATGCGCAGTTCGCTGAAGTCACCCGGCGGCTCGCGGTGATGGCAACCGACGACGGCGACCCGGAGACCTGGGATGTCCACCACTGGCAGGACATCAACCCGGTGCACACCGAAGCGCTCCTCCAGCTTGCCTGCGGCGGCCCGCAGGTGATCTACCACGGCGGTCTCCTGCACACCCGTCTGCGCTACTTCGACGCCGGGCAAAAGCGCCCCGGGCTCCCCCAAGGCGTCGCCGCGCTGGTCTCCAAGCTCACCGCTCAAAGTGTAACCGTCACGCTCGTCAACACCGACCCGCTCCACCCCCGGCGCGTGACCTTGCAAGCCGGACAGTTCGGCGAGCATGAGTTCATCGGCCACGGCCAGCGCCTGACGATCACGCTCCCGCCCGCCACTCAGCTCACCCAAACGCTAGAACAAAAGCGCTTTGTGCACGCCCCGAGCTATACTCAGCCATGATCCTTGATCCACGCTACTTCGGCCTTGATAATCTTTTGCGCCGCCCTCTCCACCAAGACAAGTGGGGTACCGACACACTCACACTCGAAATTCTCACCGATAACCACGAGGCCGTTCTCCCTGCCGACGGGCACTGGCGGCCCAGCCACAGCAGCCTGTACGGACGTGCGGAGTTTTCGGAGCTGCAGCTCGTGCAGGATAGCTTCATGGCGCAGGACGGCACACTAGTCGCTACACTGCTGATCCGAAACCCCTCCTCGGATACGGTATTTGTCGAGCTTGCGCCCCGCTGGAGCCTCAAAAACGGGCTGAGCGAGGCGGGCTGGGTACACCGCTGCACACCCCCACTCGATGATCTCCTGGTTCACCTGCCCGCCGATGCCTGCATTGCGCGCAACTTCACCCTGTCGGTGGCGGCCACGGAAGAGGCGGCGTTTAAAAATGCCACCCGCTGGTTCTTTGAGAGCCGCCCCGCCGCCGCGCATGTGCAGCACTTCGAGCACTGGTGCGCAAGCAATACGCTTCTCTTTGACTGTCCCGATCCCTGGCTAACCCGGCTCTTTGCCCACTGTCAGGCACTTCGTTGGCGCGGGATCGCGCCAACCGGCGAGGGAACCGACCCGCGTGCCAGCTTTGATGAGGCTAACTTCGATGCACCGCGCGACGACTGCCCAGCGTGGGATACGCTGATCCGTGAGCGGCTGGTGGGTGCGAGCGTCGAAGGCGACGTGCTCACCATCACCCCCGATAATTTTCTGGGACTCTCCAGCTTTTGTCTCCAGGGCTTCTACAACACGACTATTGTGTGGGATGACCCGGCGCATCCCACCGATGCCTACGAGGACGGCGACAAGGGCCTGACGATCTACCACGGACGCAGACGGCTCTACAACCAGCCGACCCTTACCCCGGTGACACTCCCCCTCGTCGGTAGCTCCGGACGGTTCCGAGGAGAATAAATCCAAACGGAATCCACCAGATTAGGTCGTTGCTGAGGAGCAGGTAGCCGAAAGTCCAGGGCAGCTCCCCCTTGAGTACCGCCATCAGGAACCCGAGTGG
>NZ_JAYUPA010000873.1:0-3070 GCF_043760365.1 Armatimonas sp. | reverse complement strand
CGTAGCGCTCGTACTCAGCATACTCTGCATGGAGGCGCGCTTTGAGCGCCGCCAGGCTCGGGCAGCTTTGAAAAGACTCGTAGTGCGCCAGAGTGAGTCCTGCCGCGAGCATCGGGCCGAGCCGCCAGCTGCCTGGCTGTGGTGTGGTTCGCATCATCTGGAGCTTGCAAACGGAGAGCGCGTGCTCGGCGGCGAGTGCCTCAGGATAGAGTATTGCCAGCTCATGGCCGCTACAGACAACAAGCTGGGCGCTCTGAAACGCACCTGCCGATGTACTGAGACTCGGGTGAGAGTAGCCAAAGACCGTGGTGCCAAAGTGAAACGTGACACCGTAGCGCTCGGTGAGAAACGCGGGGAGTGTCGCGATTACTTCGCGCGGATCCACACAGATCTCGGTGGGGCTCCAGAGGGCACCCTGGAGATTTTTGCTTCGAATGCCCCGCGCCTTATCATGAACCTGTGCGGCGCTCAGCCACTGGGTATTGGGAAAAGAGAACTCCTGCAAGACAGCGGCTTCGTCATCCGCGTAGGCTAGGTGTAGAGAGCCCGTCTGCTCATGCCAGATTCCTGCCTCACCCAGCACATGCAGCCAGTGCTCCCGGCTTCGTAGCGCCGTCTCGTAGCGCTCTCCGAGGGGCTGGCCGATCGGCCAGAGCATCCCGAAGTTTCGAATACTCGCGCCCTCGGCTTTTGCGCTCCGCTCGAATACCACCACTTTTTTACCCGCACGCGCCAGATGATACGCATGGGACAGCCCTAAAATACCCGCACCGACAATTGCCACATCAAACATAATTGGCTCCCTCAAACATCGTGCTTTTTCTGCTCCTTCCAGAAGTAGAGAGCCGGAATCAGAGAGGCCAGCAGCACGCCTGCGAGCGTGAAAAACGCTCCGCGCCAGCCCAGTGCCACCGAGAGACGTGCCATACTCTCTCCCGCCAAGACACCTCCCAGATACCCAACCCCATCAATAATGCCACTCGCCGTCGCTCCTGATTTTTTGCCACCAAAGTCCAGTGAGAGTGCCCCGGCCAGAAACGAGTAGGGACCGATCAAAAAGAACCCGATGGCCGAGATCACCACTATAATCAGCGGACTACCTGCCGGTAAGAGTGCCAGACTTGCTAGAAGTGCCGCGATAATAGGCAGGCTGAGCAAGAGAATAAATGCCCTGCCAGAGCGGCCCAGCCCGTCGGAGAGCTTACCCGCCAGCACAACCGCAAAGCCTCCAAATAGAGGGAAGAGCGCACTCTGATTGGCGGCACTGGCCTTGGTGAGCTTGCCAAACTCCACCAGATAGGTAGGGGACCACTCATTGAAAGTCTCCCGTGCAAGAGTGAAAGCCAGAGAGATCAGGCAGACACACCAGAATCCGGGGGAGCGCAAAAAGGCACGGGAGTCGGGAGTTTCTCCGTCGGTGGTTGCGCATGGCTCATCGGTGAGCTTGGAACCCTCACGCAGAAAGAGTGCATTGGCAATCAGCAAGAGTGTCAGTACGCCCGCGCCTCCGAAAAACAGCGCCTGCCAGCCCAGCCCTGCGCCAATCAGCGCCCCGTGAAAGAGCCGTGCCGCCGCATCACCAAAGAGATAGGAAAGGCTAAGAATACCCACCGCCGTGCCGTAGCTCGCTGCCGGGTACCAGCTTGCCGTCACTTTTACCGCGCCGGGCCAGCCGAGCGCCTGAATCAGCCGGTTGAGCACCCAGGCCATCGTGAAGAGTGGCAGGGTTCCGGAGAGTGCAAACATCACATTAAAGAAAATCGCGCCGCCCATCCCAAGCAGGAAATTGCGTCGCCCGCTCCAGAAGTCCGCCAGTGCCCCCGAGGCGAATTTTCCACAGGCATAGGCCAGCGTCGCCGCCGACGCCACGCCACCGAGCGCGATCTTCGCCGCCGCTGCGTCCATCGTGCCGTTCGCGGAGAGATACTCGATGAGCTGTGGCTTGGCGACCGAGAAGCTGGCGCGGCAAAAATAATAGCCTGCGTAGCCCAGAGTGAGTAAGAGTAGGGCTGTGGTGGGGGAAGTGGGGGAGCGTCGCATAAATTGATTACTATCGAGCCTTTTGCATGAATCGTTATCCGCCCACTGAAAGTGGGCATCTGGGGGCCTGCGGCCAAAAAGTCGCTCCGCGACTACCAAGTTCCTAAGTTCTCAGTCGCGGAGCGACTTCGTAGCCGAGGAACGAGGCTCTATCGTTACGTTAGATAATATACCGCTTGCATGACGGAACATGAGTTAACAATTCGTGAAACTTCACCAAAAAGCATGGTGTACAATGAGCAAGGAGACAGTCACCGTAATGCGAGTAAGCAAGTTATCTCTGGCAGGATTGATATTTCTGGGGGCAGGGGGTGTTCTGGAGGCGGGGTGTGCGGGGACAAGCCCGAACCTTGCGACACCCCAGATGCAGACACCGTCGCTGGGTAGTGGGCTGGGAGGGCGCTCCGTCGCGGGACTGCCGCCAGGCGCCGCCGCCGATGCCGCACTGCCGCCCCTTGAGGCGATCCAGACCCCCGAGAAGACTTTTGTCCAGCCGCCCTACGTGCAACTTGGGAATCGCCCCGCCTTGGGGAGCAAGACCGAGGGGCTGGAGCTGCTCTGGATCGCTCCGGCGGGTGCCAAGCTGGAAGAGTGGAGTGTGGAGATACGGCCTGCGATTGCGGGCGGAGTCTGGAAGAAGATTACCGGGAAGCTCGGCGCGAAAAATGTCGCCGTGGGCGTGATCGAGCCGCAGACTGTCATCAACGCGCCTCTGGACGGGCTCGTGCCTGGCAAGCTCTTTGACTACCGCATCTCAAAGGCAGATAAGCCCGTCTTTGCCGCTCGCACCCGCGCCCGCAAGACCGCAAAAGAGCCTCAGCGCTTCGTCGTTTTTGGAGACTGTGGGCAAAATACCAACGGTCAGAAACAAATTGCGGTTCAGACAGTGACAGCCAAGCCGGACTATGTCTTCATCACGGGCGATATTGTTTATGGTAAGGGCTTGGCCAGTGAGTACGTCAAAAACTACTGGCCTATCTACAACGCCGAGACGGCTACTGCTGAGGGCGTCCCACTCCTGCGTTCCACG
>NZ_JAYUPA010000872.1:0-8748 GCF_043760365.1 Armatimonas sp. | reverse complement strand
TGGCAAGATCCAGCGGTTTATTGGTGACGATATTTCGGAGAACGGGGGCCTTGACGACCTCTCCGATCTTAAGAGGGCCGCGCTTTGCGGAGGCGTTGAGCCCGAGCGCAAGCGCTCCGGTCAGCCCCACGGCGAGTCCCAATAGTGCACGTCGGTTCATGACGATTATTAACTCCCTGAAGTGGAAACGTTGTGGCGCACCTATTGCGCCACTCTAGTATACCGCTTGCACAAAACAAATAATCTGGTAGAATACGGGCGCGACACCAAAACAGGAGCAGATCTTATGATCAGGAGAGTTGGCTGAGTGGTCGAAAGCGACGGTTTGCTAAACCGTTGTAGGCTTAACCCCTACCCCGGGTTCGAATCCCGGACTCTCCGTACGAGGCTACTCCTGTGCGGTGTCTTTGTCTTGTTAGGCTCCGTTGCCTCGCTTCCCTCCGCGCTTGCCCAAGAGAGTGTCTCGCCCACCACGCAGTATCTGGCCCTCCGCCGCGCGTCACCGATTGTCTGGGGGCTGACATTAGAAAAGATTCGGGAGGCACCAACCACCTACAAGGGTAAGGCATTCGAGCTGGAAGGCACGATAGCGGGTCTCTCCCCTTCCGGCGATGGGAGTGGGTTGATGATCTTCAAGACCCTCGCCTCAGGCACCCTCACTCTGCGAATGTCTCAGCTCCCTGCTTGGCTGCAGCCCGGCGCGATCGTGCGTGTGCTCTGCATTGTCACCGAGGGGGGCGATAATAGCGGGCTAGTAGTTGGGCTTCCCGAGTTGGAAGTGATCGCGGTGGCCTCAGCGCTCGATATTAACTCGTTGGAAGTGCGCTGGAAGGCGGAGCAAGAGTATAAAACAGCACTCCGGAAGCAACAGGAACAGGAACGACTCAAAGAACAAGAACGTCTCCGCGTGACCGCCGCTGCGCCCCGAGGGAATTTAAGTTCGCGGGCACTGCCGGTTAAATCGCTTGCTGGCAAGAAACAGATTGTCCTTGGCCCACCCCGTTTCGAGGATCTCTCCGCGAGTGCTCGCGCGGTTTTCCCGGCCTACCGAGGCTATATCAAGAACCACAACAAACGCCTCTCGGAGACTCAGGCGGATCAGATTACCTATGCCATCTTGCGCTACTCCGAGGAGATGGATATGGATCCGCGCTTGATTGTCGCGACCGTGATCGCTGAGTCCGACTTCAAGGTGCAG
The DNA here is from genome assembly GCF_043760365.1 of Armatimonas sp. Classification (GTDB taxonomy): domain Bacteria; phylum Armatimonadota; class Armatimonadia; order Armatimonadales; family Armatimonadaceae; genus Armatimonas. Next base: position 7,550 of record NZ_JAYUPA010000872.1, on the reverse strand, counting down.
GATCGCTCCCACGCGGGTGCAATGGGCCTGATCCAGCTCATGCCCGATGAGGTCGAACGCCTGAGGCTCACCAATCCCTACGACCCGATCCAGAATCTCGCAGGTGGAATTTTCCTGCTCAAAGAGCGCCTCAATAAATACAGTAAATCCTCGACCTACACGGATGCCACACTTGAACAGCTTATCCTAACTCTGGCTTCCTACAATGCAGGCGAAGGTGCCGTGAAAAAGTACGGCGGTGTCCCCCCTTACCGTGAAACCCAAGGGTATGTTAAGAAAATCATGCGCATCTACAAAGAGCTGATCGGTCAATAATAGGCTTTGAGCGCATGGGTGCCTGCCGCTGTGGGCTTGACGTAACCGTGCACAATACCGACTCATGAAAACTCTCCTTCCGCTTGCGCTGCTGGCTTTGTTTCAGCCGCCACGACCTGTCACCAGCGACGGTGCACAACTCTTTGAAGCCAAAGTGCGCCCCGTCTTTGCGGCACGCTGCCTTTCATGCCACAAAGGCACTCAAGCGGCAGCAAACTTACGCCTGGATATCCCCCAGGGCTGGAAAAACGTCGTGGCATCGGGAAAGCTTCTCAAGGCCGTTCGGCACGAGCCGGGCGTTGCGGCGATGCCGCCCACAGGAACCAAGCTCTCCGAGCGTGAGCTGGCGGGGCTTACGGAGTGGGTGAGACACGGCGCACCTGGCCCCGTCACGCTGGCAAAACCCGACCCTGCCAAGCACTGGGCCTTCCAGCCCCTGCAAAAATCTCCCCTTCGCTCACCGGAGGGGGTCGAGGCCATGGTGGAAGCTAAGCGCCAAGAGCTCGGGCTGAGCCGAAATGCTTCCGCACCAAAGTCTGTCTGGCTGCGGCGAGTGAGCTTTGATCTGATTGGTCTGCCACCCACACCCTCTGAGATTGAGAACTTTCTAGGTGATAAGGCCCCTGGAGCCGAGTCGCGCGTGGTGGATCGGCTGCTGGCCTCGCCGCGCTTTGGGGAAAAATGGGAATCTTTATTGACTATGCCTTCTGCACCGAGTGCTCCGAAGAGGAGCTGCTTCTAAGGCTCAATCGGCTGCGGCGCAAGATCTTAGAGCTGCCCGTAGAGCTAGGGATCGAGAGCGCCTCAGAGGTGATTCGGGTAGACCCCGTCTACAGCCCGATGGTTCCTCGTGAGCTACAGAAACAAGGCTATGTGCTCCCCGAGCTTGTCGCCCGCCGCCTTGCCGAGCCGCAGTCCGAGAGCTATAACCAGCTCCGCATTGGACTCGTCTCGCCTTTCTTCTCTTTTGTGCCCGATGAGCTTGTCCATCGCTTTGAGCAACCGGGCTATGAGCTGGCAAAAAACTCCCCCTACTGGCGCGAGGAAGACTTTCCCGAGGAGCTAGAGATTGGCGGGTCGCTCACCTACTATCGGGGCGGGATATTTTTAGAGTTCGCACGCGTTCTCCTGCGCTACGGCTATGTGATCGTCGTCAATCCCGGCAAGGGCTGCGAGAGTGTCTGCGTCGGGCTCTCGGCCTACCGAACGTCTGATCCAAACGCCACGCCGCTCTGGCTGGGCTCGGGCTTCACCAAGACACAGTACGCCCAGAATGTGAAAAATGCCCACACCACTGTCTGCCATATTCTGGATCTGGCAAAAGAGGCGGGCCTGCTCTACGCCGCGCACGACAACTCGGGCTACTACGAGCACCGGGACTGGCAAAAAAGCGCAGAAGTCATTCGTGAGGAGCTAGGCTTTGTTCGGGCGTTCTCGCAGATCTTTGAAGAAGTGGTTCAAGACGACCCCGACATCACAACGATCAGCTCCCCTGCACTTGGACCTCTCGATCCCGAGCTGTTGTAGTGTGTCCGAGTGGTAGGAAATGCTTGAACCAATCGGGAACCTTATGTCTGTTTAAAATTGTATAGAATGTATCGCTGGAAAAGTCAGTTCCAGGTGATTGGAGACCGCTCTCCCGAAGGGAAAACTAAAAAGATGAAACCCGATATTGACGCTCTGCTTACGCAGGGGCAGCTCGTTCAAGAAGTAGACGACGCGCGCACAGCAACAGATCGTTTCAAGCTGCTTGCCTTTCTGCGCACCCAGCTCGACAGCGATGTCATCAGTGTCGCCAGCTTCGATAACCAAAAGGACACCGCAGAGTCCGGCAGGCGCAGCAATAAACCGCGCTACGATGCCGCCGTAGACACCCTGACTGAGCGTCTGCGCGATGGCTTTCGGCATATCGAGGCTATCCCCGACTTCGAGCTGAGCGCGGCAGATAAACAAGCGGCGCTGATCGCCTACGGCTTCGAGCGGGGCATCTTAGGCGACCTAAAAAACACAGCGCGGGTGATCCAGCTTGGGCACAAGGCTCTCGCGCAGACCCCACAGATTGCCCCCCCCAACGCCCACTTCCCAGAGTCCGTTATCACCCGCATCCAAGAGCAGCTCGCAATTATCGCTGAGGCAGCTCCTCAGGCCACGACCAGCCCCCGGCAAGCCGCTACAAAGCAGCGCAACGCGGCGCAACGCGGCGGCAAAGAGCCTCAGCACCACGCTCCTGCGGATTCGCTTCTACTACGCCTGCATCACCCCCGATGCCGACAAGACCCCCGAGCTGGCAAAGATCGGCTTCCAGCCCCGCCGCACCAGCGGCCAGCGCCTGCTCAAAAGCGAGACCACTCCGTAGCCCCCCTCTCGTGCAACAAACCCGTGCCGGACTACCGACTTCCCCGACCCGGCACGGGCTTTGCATCCGTCAATCTCTCAGTTTCCTGAATGCTACGCTCCAGAAGCTGACGTCCTCGCTGCACTTGACTTCGCAGTCCCCCCACTTTCTGCCCGACTCCAGACACGATATTATCGAGCTGCTGCTCCACGGTGACGAGCACCTCACGGGCATAGTCGTCCGAATCACGGCGCACGTCCTTGGCGTAGCGCTCCGACTCTGCACGAAGCTCGCGAACATACCGATCCGTCTCCTCGCGTCGAGCATCCGTGTCGGCACGGGCCTCGCGACGCTGCTTCTCAGCGTCGGATTTGGCTCTAGCAAGAATGGCACGAGACTGAGCTTTAGCCTCTTCTACCACATCAGTCTCTTGAACTTTCGCTATTCGCTGGGTAAATCAATATTGACGTTTTTATTTAGCAGAAACCAACGCTTTAGAATATTGACAATCATCACAATTCCCTCTCACTTGATTCCGTGGCTTTATCAAAAATTTTCCCTGCAACTTCCGCAAAAAGATCATAGGCGAGGCTTAGCCCACCATCAATGGCTAGTTTTTTTGAAGGTATAAATCCCAACGCTTCATAAAATCCTCGCGCCCTTGGATGTGCTTTCACACGAATCTGCCCTTGTGTACCTAAATTATAACTCTCGGCTACCAAACGTGCTATAAGAACTCGACCAATGCCACGGTATTTTGTGCCTCTAGCGTTTATTGATTGACATTCGGGATTAGTCTCCAATAGACTACGCATCAAAAAAGAGACACCACTTGGTACCTCACCGAGACGAACGATCCCCAATATCTACGATCCCCAATATCTCATGAGCCCCTCCATTTTGTTTGACTAATTTCAACGTACGAGGTTCCCCGACAAAGTCCGGCCACGATGCTCGGAATAGAGCATCGGTCCAAGGAGGCTTTACTAAACTAACTCGATCCGTTGCAAGGAGAGGTAAAAAACAAACCTTCACGCCCTCACCACTTTCATGCCAAATACGATAGGGTAAATTGTTCGGATCATGACGGATGATCTCTTCGAGTTGCATACGTAAGACATGAAATTCACCATAACCAAAACAGATTCCTTTCTGGAGATTATCGGTGCATTAGTCATAAGATACCAGTCTATACTACCAGAATCCCTAACCTGTCACCGATTTCCAACGGGCGGTATAATTTCCTCATGAGCGCCACCAAAGAACCCGCAACCTGGCACTGGACCCGCGAGACCTACCACCAGGCGGTGGAGCTGGGTCTGTTTGGCGAAACCCCACGCCTTGAGCTTATCCGAGGAGAGATTTATCTCAAACCGCCTATGAACCGTCCCCACGCGACTTCTGTTTCAAAGTCTCTCAGCGCTGTCACCCAGGCAATGGGTGACGACTTTACTGTCCTCTGCCAGCTCCCGATTGGCCTCTCCACCGACGGTGAGCCTGAGCCGGATATTTCCGTTGTCGCAGGGGAGCCGGATGATTACCCGGAGCATCCCACGGAAGAGCAAGTGCTTCTGGTGATGGAGATCTCCGACTCCACGCTGGCTTTTGACAAAGAGACCAAGTCCGAGACCTACGCCGAGGCAGAGATCAAGGAATACTGGATTCTGGACATCAATGCCCGGACTCTAGAAGTGCGCCGTGAACCACGCGGAAAAGCCTACCGAAGCTCCCGACTCTACGACGAATCCGAGAGCGCCTCTCCTCTTGCAAAGCCGGATGCACAAATCTCTGTGGCGGCTTTGTTGCCGAAGTAGACGAAGCGGGTTATACTCCTCGCAGGACAATTATGGCAAAAGTCATTCTTCGCAATTTGAACAAGACCTTCGTGGATCAACAGTCCAAGAAGGAAGTCAATGCTGTCAAAGATCTCGATCTGGAGATTCACGACGGCGAGTTTATGGTGCTCGTTGGGCCGTCGGGCTGCGGCAAGACCACGACGATGCGTATGGTCGCTGGGCTTGAGGAAGTCACCAGCGGCGAGATTCTCATCGGGGAGCGCGTGGTCAACGACGTGCCGCCGCGAGACCGCAATATCGCAATGGTCTTCCAGAACTACGCGCTCTATCCGCACATGAGTGTCTATGACAACATGGCCTTCGGGCTGCGCCTGCGCATGCTTCCTCCGATCTGGGAGCAGCTCGCCAACCCCGGTAAGACCAAGGAGATCAAGGCGAGCATTGACGCCAAGATCCAGGCGGCGGCAAAGAAGCTCGATATCACCGATTACTTAGACCGCAAGCCCAAAGCACTCTCGGGCGGGCAGCGACAGCGTGTGGCGCTGGGGCGCGCCATTGTCCGCGAGCCGGAAGTGTTTCTGATGGACGAGCCCCTCTCCAACTTAGACGCCAAGTTACGTGTCCAGACGCGCTTTGAGCTGATCAACCTCCACCGCGAGCTCAAAGTGACCACGATCTATGTGACCCACGATCAGGTCGAGGCCATGACCATGGGCCAGCGGATCGCGGTCATGAACAATGGCTTGCTTCAACAGTGTGATACCCCGCAAAATATCTACCGCCACCCCGCCAATATGTTTGTCGCGGGCTTTATCGGCATGCCCCCGATGAACTTTGTGAAGGGCGCAACCGTCGCGATGGAGGGCGCTCGGCCTGTGATCCACTGCGGCGGCTTTTCCGTCATCCTGAGCGCCGAGCGCACCACTGTCCTCGCGGCGTATGTCGGCAAGGAAGTGGTTTTCGGCGTTCGCCCCGAGCACCTCAACGACAAGTCGCTGGTGTCGGGGACACCGGAAAACGTGATCCGTGCGCAGGTTGAGGTCATCGAGCAGATGGGTGCCACGTCAAACCTCTACATCAGCCTCGGTGGCCATGCTCTGGTCTCCGTGGTGGATGCCAGTACAATCGCCAAAGAGAACGCCCCGCTGGACATCGTGATAGACGCCGACCACTGCCATGTCTTCGACAAAGATACCGAACGCGCGATTTTCTAATCCGCTTTTCCTCGCGCTCTTACCCTGGCCCGCCGTCGCGGCGGGCCTTTTTGTCTTCCACTCCGCCTTGTTGGCGTTTCTGTTCTACGCCGCTGGCTGCCTTTTTGGCACTTGGCGGCTCGGAGGCTTCGCATACTCTCTGCGCCCCAAGTGGCCGCTCAAAGTGCATCTCGTCGTCGCCCTTGCAAGCAATGTAGTGCTTATCGGCCTCTACCAGCTCTTTGGGAAATGGCTCCTACCCGCCGATCTGCTTCTGGAGCGCCTTGCCACGGTCGGCGTCACCAAGGCGAGCTTCGTCTGGCTCTTTCCCTACTTTCTGATCGGCAACCCGCTGGTCGAGGAATTTTTCTGGCGCGGCAGCCAGGGCAAGGGGGGGCCGTTCTACATGGCAGTGCTCTTTGGTGCCTGGCACAGCATGCCCATCTTTCTCATCGCCCCGCTCTGGGTTGCGCCGCTTGCCGTACTGGGAATTATGGCCGTGGGCTTTGCGCTGGGCGAGGTTGTCGCGAAAACTAAAACACTCGGGGATGCAATTCTGCTCCATGCCCTCGCCGCCGACCTGCCGCTGCTGATTATTTTATGGATCGCAAGCCGCTGACTCGCTCTCTTTTCATTCGCCCCCATGAACGGGGGCGTCTTATTGACGGCTTCGCCGACACAAAGGCTGCATGCAGCCATAGAGATTCGGACGGGCGGCACGCCCTTTGCGTCCGAGGCACGAGGACAATATCACGCCCCCGTTCATGGGGGCGGTCTGAAGGGTGCCCATGACTCCTTTTACTCCGCTTCTCGTCGCTACAATCGGCGCACCTCTGGTTGGTTTTCTGGCGTGGCGTGGGCGGGCGCTCACGCTCTCAGGTGCGATTGCCGCAGCGTGTGTAGGCTTCTGCCACTTGGCCTTCGGGGGCTGGCTCGCCGCTGGGGCACTGCTTGCATTTTTTGGAACGTCCACGGCGCTCTCCAAGCTCGGCAAGCGCAAAAAAGCAACGCTTGGGTTTGAGAAATCAGGCCAGCGCGATGCCTGGCAGGTGCTTGCCAACGGGGGCATTGCCGCACTCTGCGCCGTGCTGGGCTATCCAGAGGCGATGTTAGGCGCACTGGCCGCCGCCAACGCCGACACCTGGGCGACGGAGCTCGGCTCGCTTTTTGGAGGCAAGCCGAGGCGAGTGACGAACTTCGCTCCCGCAGAGCCCGGTGAGTCTGGCGCGATCTCGCTTCTCGGAACGCTGGCGGCACTGGCGGGCGCGGCGCTGCTCGGATGGCTCCCCCAGTATTGGGGGCGGGGCGGGCTCTTTCTCGGCGTCACGCTGGCGGGGTTTGTCGGGGCACTGGCGGACTCGCTGTTCGGGGCAACGCTTCAGGCACAGTGGCGCGACGAAAAAACCGGGCGCTGGAGTGAAATCCCACTGGGCAAACCAACACGTGGACTGAACTGGCTACGCAATGATGCCGTAAATATACTAGCAACCGTAACAGGAGCTGTCACAGCCGCGTGGCTGGGAGACGTTCTGGTACACTAGGAACTACCATCTATGAGAATTATTGCCACACTGAGTGCCCTTCTAATCGCGACGAGCGCCCACGCGATCGTGGAGGAGAAAAAAGAGTATAAGTGGGAGTTCCCGGCTCAAGGCATCACAGGAGTTGTGATCAAGGGCGTTGTCGGCACCATTCACATTGATACGGATCGTAAGAACGAGATCCAAATCAGAGCCTTCCGAACCGTCCGCGCAAAAGATAAACCCCTCGCGCTGTCCACCATTCAGAGAACCACCCCGAAATACGATACCACCGGAGGAATACTGGTTTTAGAGGATGTGATTCCCGATGACCTGCGCACGGAGCGATACACCGAGGATGCTCCCGAAGTCGAGCTCGATATCGAGGTAC
>NZ_JAYUPA010000871.1:0-3080 GCF_043760365.1 Armatimonas sp. | reverse complement strand
AGGCGCTCCGCAAGCAGGCTCAAATCTTTGGATATATCCGCCAGCATATAGTTTCACCATTAACGAAAGTACGGGCCGCCGAAAGCGGCGACCCGTCTATGTTTATTGTATCATAGGAGGGTTATGCCTCAGGAAGACCCCATAAAGCTCTGGCAACACCTCCATGGTGCCACCGTCCACTTTGCACTTGCACTCACTCTTGTTTCCTTCGCATTTGATCTAGGGAGTAAGATTTTTGGAAAAAAAGAATGGCGTACCGTTGGTTTCTGGGCGTTAGTCGTTGCCGTCACACTCTCGCTACCCGCGATTTACTCAGGTTTTTGGGGACAGCTCGGCTGGTTTCGCGTGGAGAAATGGGAGGCGGATCATCTCCTGCCTCACCGTAACTTTGCGCTGGGCGGCACCATCGGGATCGCCTTACTGCTGATCTGGAGGAGTGCCACAAGAGACTTTAGTGTCGGTTTAAACAGCAATAGACTCTATCTAGGCTACTTGGTTCTCATGCTTGCGGCGACGATCGCCATTGGCTACACGGGCTACCTCGGCAGCTATGTAGCCAGAACTTACTAAATTTTAAGAAATCAGTTATGCGTCCTAAAACTTTCACGTTTCGCAATTTCCTGCTCGCCCTCGCGGCTCTAGGTATTCTGGGGGGGCTGGCTTTCTGGGGCTATCGTGGCTTTCCCCTGCCCTTTGTCGGTGTCCCCAGTACGGCAGGCAAGATTGCCTTTGTTTGGGAAAAAGATGGTCAAAGTGATATCTATCTGGCAAGTGCAGCGGGCGGCGAGCCGACCCCACTCACCAATGACACCACACTAGAGAGCGAGCTTGCCTTCTCGGCGGATGGTCAGCACCTCGTGTTCACCGAAGACCGTGGCCTGAGCGGCGTTCGCCAGGTATGTCTTACGGAAGCGGCACCGGGCCGAAGGCAAATCACACTGACGGTCAATGAATCCACGAAAGAACAACCCTATTTTCGCGGCGACCGGGACTTATTTTTTCTGGACAGTGGAAAGATTGGCCGAACCACCACCGATGCGTCCGATTCCGATGCGATCTTTCCGACGGTCGAGGGAAAGCGTGACAATGTCGCACTTGCCGCTCTCTTTGCGGAGGGGGGCATCAGCCAGTACACAGTCTCCCAAGACGGTGCGACCATTCTGGCCGCAGTCAAGCGCGAGCATGGCCATGTACTCGTGGTCTACCAGGTTCAGGAAAAATTCCTGGCTCTTCTGGGATCTTCGCAAGATCTTCGCTTCCAGGCGCTCAAAGATGGCAGCTTCGTCGTGCTCTTCACAGGAGGAGCCCCGCTGAAAGAAGCCATGCAGATTCCAAACCCAAAGACAGAGGAGGAGAAACAGATGGCAACGGAGCAGATGGGAAGACTTCTTAACCAGCTTTCCTCACAAAACGATGCGATGGAGGGCAAGTCGGTTCTGGTTCACTTTGATGCAAAGCTGACTCCTCAGAGCATTATCCCGCTTCCCTTTATCGCGGACGGTTTCTCTGTAGCCCCCGACAGTAAGATGCTCGCGATCTATATTTCGGAAGCGCGGGATGGCAAGTCCGCGGGGCTATTTGTGGGTAATATCACGGCGCAAGATCCTCCTACACTCCTCTACGACAAGCCTGTCCGTGCCGTTACCTGGTCGCCGGACAGCGCCGCACTCGCCTTTGTCGCGGACAAAGAGCTGCTGGTCACCCCCGCAACGGGCACGGACACCCCCATCAATTTGACACAGGGCAAGGGTAAAGCGTCGTCTCCCGTGTGGTCTCCTATCCAGGTAAAAAAATAGTGTGAACTTCAGGTAGTTTTCCGACGTTGACAAGCAAGTCACTGGCAGGTACTATCTCTCGGAAATCTCCAACCAAAGGATTCTTTAGATAAACATGAGCTCCCCCGAAACCCAGGCATCCGAACCGACGATCCACGATGGTCTTAAAGGCGTCGTTGCCGCAAAAACTCAAATTGCGGAGGTAGATGGTCAGAACGGGAAGCTGACTCTGCGCGGCTACGATATCAGCTCCCTCTCTGGCAATGTCACGTTCGAGGAAGTCTGCTATCTGCTCTGGCACGGCAAGCTCCCCAATCGCGTAGAGTACGACACTCTCAGAGCAGAGATGTCTGTCGCTCGGGAGCTGCCCGAGGCGACGTTGGCGACGCTGCGTGCCTGTGCGCCCCACGCGGAGGGAATGGACATCCTGCGCATAGGAGCCTCCACCCTTACCATTGGCGACCCAGAATCCGCCTGGCCGATCAATGCCCCCGCGGATGTGGAAAACGCCCTGCGCCGCGCGGCACGCCTTCAAGCACAGATGGCCGCGATTGTCGCGCATAGCTACCGCCTAGGCGAGGGTAAAGAAATTGTTCACCCGAAGCCCGAGCACAGCCTGGCAGAGGGCTTCCTCTACATGCTGGAGGGTACGGAGCCTAGTAAGGCGCGTGTGGCGGGCCTCAATGCCTACTTAGTCGCGGTCGCGGAGCACGGCTTCAATGCCTCGACATTCGCGGGCCGCGTGATCCAGTCCACCAACTCGGACATGGTCTCGGCACTGACGGGCGCGATCGGTGCTCTCAAAGGCTGGCTCCACGGCGGTGTGCCTGGCCCCGTATTAGACATGCTCGACGAGATCGGCACTGCGGAGAATGTCCACCCTTGGATCAGCGCCGCGCTAGATCGAAAAGAGCGTATTATGGGCTTCGGGCACCGTGTCTATCAAGTGCGCGACCCCCGTGCTGCCTTGCTCTCGGATGCCGCCGATAAGATGGCCGACGAGACTGGGGATCACCACTTGCTGAATCTGATCAAGATTGTCGAGCAGACTACGGTGGATGAGCTGGAGAGGCGCAAGCCGGGCAACAAGCTCCGCGCCAATGTCGAGCTCTACGCCGCGCTGATTCTGCATGCCGTGGGAATCCCCTCCGAGATCTTCACGCCCGTCTTTGCGATTGGCCGAACCAGCGGCTGGACGGCCCATATTTTAGAGCAGATGCCCAAGAGCCTGATCATCCGCCCCGAGTCCATCTACGGTGGCCCGCGCAATCTGGCGTTTGTCCCGATGGACGAGCGCGCCTAAAC
>NZ_JAYUPA010000870.1:0-3081 GCF_043760365.1 Armatimonas sp. | reverse complement strand
CGGTGGCTTCAAAGACTTCCAGAGCGCGGATGATGCGTTTTCCATCGCCTGGCAAGATTTTTATCGCCGCCACGGGGTCAATAACGGTGAGCTTCTCATGCAACCAAAAAGCCCCGTGTTCCTCAACCTCTGCCCAGCGTGCGGCTCGAAACTCAGGCTGAGGGGGAACCGTCGGGATCGAGAGCTCTGAGGTAAGTGCGCGGACATAGAGCCCCGTGCCGCCCAGGACAATCGGAAGCTTACCGCGTCCACGAATCTCTGTGATTGCCTGGCTCGCGCGCTCCTCGAAGTCCGTGACCGTGAAGTCCTCGTCGGGGGCTGCAACATCAATGAGGTGGAAGGGGACACGGGCTTGCTCGGCCTTGGTGGGCTTTGCGGAGCCAATATCCAGTTTTTTGTAGACCGCGACGGCATCGGCGCTAATGAGTTCCCCGCCAAGACGTTCGGCAAGCGCCATTCCAACTGCTGTTTTTCCGACCGCTGTTGGCCCGACCAGGGCGATAAGTCTCTCCACAGTCGTTACGACTTTGCCACAATCTCGTACCAGAGTGTCTGGTACTCCGGGCCGATTGCAAGGGTGAGCGTCCCGTTTTCCAGCGTGGCGGGCACTTGCTTGACACGCTGCCCCGTGCCGTCCAGTGCCCATACCGTCACGTTTAGTTGCTTGGTTACAATTTGTAGCGTGGCAGTGGGGACATCGAGCTGTGTTGGCCCGGACCGCCAGGCACCGGCGGCAAACGTGCGCTCAGCGTTCCATGTAAGCCCCGGGTTCTCGGCTTTATCCAGTGCGGTAAGCAGCAGGGCCGCAGACTCCTCGGTGGGCTTGCCGTCGCGCGCAGTGAGGGTGATCACGGCGAAGTTACGTGCCGACGGTGCAACTTCGGCGACGAAGCCAGGAACGCGAGTCGCTTTTCCTCCCAGCTTCCCGATCAGTGCCTTGGATGCGGGGGAGTGCACCCGCACTTGCTGCTCTTTGTGGTCCCAGACAAAGCCGGGGGCAGAAAGGGTGGGAGGCAGAAGGTTCTGGATACCCAGTGCGAGCGGGCCGGGGTCGCTCTCGAAGCGAATGGAGGCGCGGTGGGTCAGAAACGCAGTGGCATCCGCCTTTTCAGGAGCATTTTTCAGGCTGCCTTGAACGAAGCGTGTCTGTGCCAGGCTCCAGAACGCGTAGTCCGTGCCTAGGCCCTTCAGGCCGGGCACTTTGCTGACAGGCACCGTGAGAGAGATTGTCAGTGAGGCGGGGACAAGATCACCGCGCAGGAAGAGCGCAGCGGCAGCGGGGAGGAAGCCGAGCTTGGCGGGGTGGAGCTGCTGGTCAAAGAAGCCCGTGATTTTGTCGCTTCGGTCTGTCTCATAGGCGAAGAGAAAGACACCGTCCCAGTCCTGCCACGCCGCGTAGGCAAAGATCAAAGGCGTCATTTCCGCGCTGTACTCGCTGGGGGCCGGATGGTCGTACTCACTGACGGTAAACGGCTTGCCTGACACGCGGTGCATTGCGAGGCCATCCAGAACCCCCGCGCCGGAGCTTACGGAGAGCATCGAGGTATTTTCAATGCGGTAGTTGTTCGGATCGAAGGCTGCCCCAGGGAAGCTGGGGTGCTGCCAGTAGGCGTGCATGTCCACCCAGTCGAGCTTAGACTCTCGGTAGGCCCCCGCGATTCCGCCGTAGCTGGCTTGAGAACACGCCACCGATGCCGTGCAGCCGGTCTGGGCAATGGCCGCCTTGAGCGCACGGCAGTAGGCAGCTTCCACGGTCATTAGGTAGTGGGTGTAGTCCACGCCCGCCGGAGAGCCGCTGACCTGCCCGAGCGCAATATTTTCTAGCTCGATACTCTGACCGGACGCGAGCGCGGTGCCACCACTGCCAGGGCGCAGGCTCCACTCCCCAAGAAAAACCGCCGCCGTGCTATCGCCCAGCAGGAGGGAGAGGCGGCAGTGACCAGGAACCACGCTGCCATTGGCGACAAACGTAAACGAGTAGCGCTTCCACTGAGTATCCAGCCCGACACTTGCGTCCAGCCCGACCATGCTCCAGGGGGCCTGGTGCAGCCGCGTGTTGATGTAAAGGGGGCGCGGGGCTGAGGCCTTTGCCACAAACGAGACCGTGTAGGCCTTGCCTGTCTCCAATGTCAGACCCGTCTGATGGAGCTGAAGATGCCAGTTGGTGGTGTCTATCTTCTCAGGAATCAGATGCAGAACGGGGCCGGTGGGAGCATTCGTCTGTCCCGCCGCGCTGACACTCGTCACGAGAAGCTTAGTCTGCTCTTGCATCTCGGCGATCCACGCCCCTGAGCCTCTCTTCAGTAGCTCTTGGCCGAGGGAACTACCGCCACTCCAGGCTTTTTTCAGCGCGACTGTCACGCCATATTTCTTCGCCAGATAGGCCCGCCAGCCGTCTTCGAGTGGCTTACGGATCGCCAGGGGTAGTGCCTCCGCCTGCCCTGCAGAACCGATCAGAGAGTCTTCGTTGTTCAGCTCGACAAGGGCGAGTACGGGATCAGCGGCGAGAGGAAGGCCCGTGTAGGGGTTTTTGTGGGTCAGAATCTGCGTCGCGAACTGTTTCTGGAGTGCAATGGCTTTCGGATGGAAGTAGGCCACCACTTTGCCGAACTCGGGGAGCTTGCCTGCTGGGAATCCGTCGCCGGGGAGCCACTCGCGCGAGACATGAAGGTTTAGATCCACATAGATTCCGTTTTTCTTGAGCTGGGCGATAAAGAACTCCAGTAAGTCTAGGCTCTGCGGATCAAGCGCGGTGGTCTGGGTGTAGCGGCCCTTGCTGTTGAAGAGATTGGGAGTGGCCCACTGCGCATCTAAGTGATGCAAGCGCACCAAATTCACGCCGTATTTATGCAGCCGCGCCGCGATCTTTGGTGCATCGGCTTTACGGGGAAACGCCGCCGCTGCACCGATACTCATCCCCACAAAGCGCACGCGTCGTCCGGTAGCATCGTGGAAGTGCCCGTTTTTTGCGACGAGCTTGTGTTGGGAAGTTAGCGGAGCGGGGTTGAGCGCCGCGACACTGGTGGCCGTCGCGCTGGCATCGTCCCAGGGGAGCGAGAAAGGGAAAGGCTTAGTTTGCAC
>NZ_JAYUPA010000869.1:0-8763 GCF_043760365.1 Armatimonas sp. | reverse complement strand
AAAAAACAGAGTAAAAAAGAAAGAGAAAAACGATGAGAATTTTTGGTTTAATTATCCTTGGGCTGATGTTGCTTGGCAACCTGATTCGCCTTCCGATGCTAATCATGGCCCTGAACTCGGACTCCGCATCACAATACCGGCCAGGCTATCTGACCTCGGTCTTAATGGGGACAATCGGTTTCACAGCACTGATTGCATTTCTCTTTGTCCGACTCCTGCGAAAGACCGAGTAGAAGAAGTCAGAGAACAAAAAGAAAAAGCCATAAAGCTTATGGCTTCTTCCATAGGTTCTCCGGCTTCTTCTTTCTGGCTAAACAAAACTTCCCTGTGATAAAATAAACAGATATTTAGTCTAAACACTCCTTCCCGAAAGGCAAATGAACATGGCACTCCGACGACGAACTCTCTCACTTGCAACGCGCAGCACCGATTCCCGGCTCGCGGGAATGACCGCAATTGACCCGGCTCTTGATCTTGGTGATGGTGTCTCCGTGGCCAATCTCACCGCCAAACGCGTCGCCGCCGTGGCCGCTATCGCTGCCTACAATGCCAAGCTCGCCGAGGCCGATGCCCTCGCCAATGCCGCCACCGCCGCCGAGCGCGAGTACAATATCACCCTGGGCGGGCGCATTCTTACCAAGGTCTCCGCCAAGTACGGCAAAGATAGCACCCCGTACGAGCAAGTGGGTGGTGTCCGGGAGAGTGAGAAAAAGCCACGTACCCGAAAAGCCCCCAAAACAGAGTAGAATAAAGCCATGCAAACGCCTGTTCCGCAAACAGAGGACGAAATCATTGAATGGCTAAATGCACGCGGCAACGGCGACCCGGATGAGAATGGCATTAGCCGTGATCAGCTGAGAGAGAACCGTCGCCTCACCCCCTTAGAACGTCTACACCAAGCTGAGAGAAGCACCGCTGGAATGCTGTGGCTCCGCTCCGTTGGGGAGAGACACAGAGCCGTTACTAAGAGGCACAGCCATGCTTGACGCGCAATTTCAAGTAGCCATTCAGCGTCTTCAAGAAGCAGGCGTTCAGTTTGTCATCGTTGGAGGAATTGCACTGATCCTACAGGGGGGCGCACATGTCACCACCGACATTGATTTCAGCTTCGCCCCGGATGAGACAAACCGTCAAAAATTGGCGGAGACGATGAACCAGATTCATCCCAAACCACTGGGTTGGACCTCGTTTGAGCCTTACGTTATCACTGCAGAAAAGCTGCAACGCACTCGGTTTCTCAACTTGAAGACAGATATTGGGCCTATTGACCTCCTGCCTCTTCCTGCCGGAATAGATTCTTTCGAGGGGCTCTGGGAACGTGCTGACGTGATGGACTTGGGTGATTTTTCCATACGTGTCGCCTCCATTGACGATCTGATTGCGATGAAGAAAGCCGCAGGACGCCCCAAAGACGAGCGACACTTAATGGAGCTCTATGCCCTAAAAAAAATCATTGAAGACGAAGAATCCGTCGTCGCCTGACCGACAATGGAGGCAGAAATGCGTCTGTTGATCGTCTCCCCCTGGTTTCCGTATCCGCCCGACAATGGCTCTCGCCTGCGGGCGTGGCACCTCATCCAGCGGCTGGCAGAGCGCCACGAGGTGCGCCTGATCGTGGGGCGGCAAGAGGATGCCAGCAGCGGCGAGATTCCCCTCAAGATTCCCACCACGATAGTTCCCTGGCTCTGGCACCAGCCGGGCGCGACGGGCAAATCCGGGGCGCTCCAAGCACTACTCTCAGCGACGCCCCGCTCAATTCTGGAGACATCTAACCCGGCGTTTGTGGAGGCTATTGCGCGTGAGCTCGCCCTGAAGCCCGATGTCGTGCTGGCGATGGAGCTGGGCAGCGATGCCTACTTGCCAGAGCAGCTCCCCTGCCCCATTTTTTTAGATCAAGTGGAAGTCTCAGGCTTGGAGCAGGCGTGGCGGCAAGCCGCTACGCCACGGGAACGCACGGCACGCTGGCTGACGTACACAAAGGGCAAGCGCTACTGGAGCAGGCGGCTTCGGCGCTACCACGGCCTCACGGCGGTCTCGGAGGCGGAGGCACGCGCCGTCGAAGCCCTTACGGGCAAGCCCGTGACGCTCGTTGCCAATGGAGTCGCGACGAAAGAGTACTCCCCTCGCGAAAAACCCGCAGGAGTGCCAGGGCGGCTCCTCTACAACGGCGCACTCTCCTACGGCCCCAATCGCGATGCGGTACTCTGGTTTGTGGAGGCAATCCTGCCGAAGATAACAGAGAGAATCCCAGAGGCGCATTTGGTTGTGACAGGAAATGCGGACGCGGCACCGGAGGCTCTGCGGCAACATCCGCAGGTAGTACTGACGGGCTTTGTTGCGCAGCTACAGCCGGTCCTGGCCGACGCGCAGGTCTGTGTGGTGCCGCTCCGAGCGGGAGGGGGGACGCGGCTAAAGATTCTAGAGGCGTGGGCGGCAGGGCTTCCTGTGGTCGCGACAACGATTGGGGCAGCCGGGCTGGATGGTAGTACGGACGGTGAGCACCTCCTGATGGCCGACACGCCAACAAGGTTCGCCCAGCAGACCGCCGCGCTGCTACGTGATCCGGAAAAACGCCGGGCACTAGCCCAGAGCGCCCGGACACTGGCAGAGGCCCGCTACGACTGGGATGCAATTGTGCTCAAACTGGAGGAGTGCCTCCATCAACGAAAATCATGAGTAAGGCAAGAGACGACAGCAAGTCAGGAGACAGATTCAACGACGAAGCCACGATCTGGAGGGATGACTCCGACCGGCCCGTGCGCGACCTGATCACCAGCGGCGCCGAACAGAAGCTCAAGCTCCTGGGAAGCGCGGCCGTGATTGGTGCCGTGCTGGGTCTGGGGGGAGTTCTCGCAGCGGGTGCGGGCCTTAAGGGAATGATCTGGCTCGCGATTGTCGTACTCGGGCTTGTCGCCGTGGTGACCGTCGCCAACTACCTGGAAGCGGGGATCATGGTCTTTCTGGCACTCTGCTGGTTTCTCTTTAAAACTCCGGGTCTGGCCCAAGGGCAGAGTGGCGGCGGGGAGCAGGGGCTTGCCTTGAGCCAGCTCGGGCTGGTTTTTCTGTTGGCAGCATGGGCGCTTCGTCGGCTTTTCGGACGAGAAGGGAGGCTCTATAAGTCCCCTATTAATGCACCGATTCTTGCCTATCTCTTTGTCTGTGTCTGGTCCACGCTCCACAGCCAGCTCTTTCCGGACAGTACTATCGAGCGTGGCCTGATCAGCGCCACCCCGATGGCGGTCAACCTGATGGAAGTGGTTCTGCGGGTACTGGCACTGGGAGGGCTCCTGCTGGTCGCCAACACCGTCACGCGAGAAAATAAAAGTCGGCTGGCAGCGATGTTTCCCATTGCGGGTGTCCTGCTCTTTTTGTTCTCGCTTCAGGGCACCACCAACAACCTGCAGCACCCGCAGGGCCTGGCGCTTTTTGTGCCCGGTCAGGGCTACGGCGCGTTTCCTCAGATGCTTGCAGTCGGTGCGCTGATGGCACTCGCGCTGGCAGGGATCGGAAAGCGCTGGCAGCAGTGCGCGATGGTGGGCATCGCCCTAGCGATCTTTGGCTGGGCATTTATCCGAAATGCAGAGTGGGTCTCGGGCTGGCTGGCAGGAGGACTGACACTGGCAATTGTGGTCTACAACACCAACCGGCGGCTCTTCTGGATCGGTGTCGGCATTGTCGCGCTGATTGTCTTGGTGAAGTCCGACTACTTCTGGGTCAAGTTCTACGAGATGAACTTCTACAAAGGCGGCCACATGAACTGGGGCCTAGCGACTCTGCGTGGTGAGCCGATTGGTGCTCTGGAGAACGACCGGAGCCGGATGCTCCGCGCCGCTTTTCAGTATGCCGATGCGTTCCCGCTCGGGGTGGGGCTGGGCAACTATAAGAACTATAATCTTCACTACGGCTCCCCGGCGGTCTGGAACTCCACCACATTCACCTCGGCGCACGGCACCTACGCACAAACCCTCTCGGAGCTGGGCTGGCTCGGGCTCCTCAGCCAGCTCTGGCTCCAGGTCGCGACTCTGGTGGCACTCTACCGCTACTGGCGTGCACTGCCTGCGGGCACCTGGGAGAAGCCGTGGCTCCTGGCGACCTACGCAGGCTGCTGGGGGCTCTTTGTCTCCGCGTTCCTGGGCGACTATATCTTTCCTAGCTATCACAATGGCGGGATGGGCTCGTTTGGCGGCACGGTCTATGTCTGGCTCTTTGCTGGCCTGGGAATCGGGATCGCACGTCTCAATGGGCTGAGCTGGGATCGTCTCACCGGGAAAGTAACCGACCGGCCCCGTCCGCAGCCGCGCTGGGTTCGCCCCCTCGAAGGCGACCAATGAGAGTGCGCGACCTCTCGATTGTGATCGTCTCCTGGAACACAAAAGAGCTGCTTCGCGCCTGCCTGACCAGTATCCAGAGTGTTGATGCCGAGGTGTTTGTCGCCGATAACGCCTCCACCGATGGCAGCGCCGAGCTCGTCGAGACCGAATTTCCTGGGGTTATCCTGATCCGCACGGGGGCGAACTTAGGGTTTGCGAAAGCCAATAATCTTGCGCTGAAACAGGCAACGGGCCGCTATTGGCTCCTGCTCAACTCCGACACCCTGGTTCCCAAGGGCGCCCTGGAGGCACTGGTTGTGGCTCTAGACTCCCACCCCGAAGCCGCCGTCGCGGGCGCTCTACTGCTCAATAACGATGGCACACTCCAGAAAAGCTGGGCGCGCTTCCCTGATTTCAGGAGCGAGCTCTCCGGCACACTGGATCGCAGCCAGTGCCCCTACACCGAGGCGCTGCTCAGCACGGAAGCCACGCGAAAAACCCTTGCGCCCTTTACCTGCGACTGGGTGGGTGGTGCGGTATTTTGTGTCCGCGCCACGGCAGCGCAACAAGCGGGCCTGCTGGATGAGGCGTTTTTTATGTACAGTGAGGAGACCGAGTGGTGCCACCGTCTTAAGTATGTCACGGGCGGCACCACACTTCTCGTGCCCGCATCGGTCGTCGTTCACCGGGGCGGTGGCTCCAGCAGCGCCGTCCCCAAAGCCACTCGCCAGCGCATGTGGCGCTCCAGTCTACGCTTCTTCGGATTAACCAAGGGTCCCCTTGCGGGCCTGCTTCCCTCCGCCATCGCTACGGGCCGGTATCTGCTCTCGCCCCTCCGGAGAAAAGTGTGAGGCCAGAGAAACGCCTGCGGGTTGTCATTGATGCGCGCCCCCTCTCGCACCCGCAGGCGGGCGGTTACCGCTCCTACGTGAGTGCGCTGGTGTCCGGGCTCGCGGCGCTTGCTCCGTCTGATATAGAAATTCTACTCTACTTAGATCGGCCTCTCGAAACCACGCTGCCTTTTGAAACACGGACGCTCTCACCGTCACGACTCAAGACCGATTTTTACGGATTCGCCCAGCAAGTAAAAAAAGACCGCCCGGATCTCGTCCATGGAACCGTCAATTACTTGCCTTTAGGAATCTCGACCAGAACCGTTCTGCTACTCTACGACGCCCTGCTGCTCAAGCGCTATCCGTGGGAGGAAAAACTTCAGCGCTCTGTGCGACAGCGGCTACTCAACGGCTACTGGGCCGCTCTCATGCGCCGTTCAGCCCGCACCGCGACGCGTACCTTCACGATCTCACGTGGTGCGGCGCAGGAGCTTGCCTCCGTGCTGGGAGGCGCACCTGAGCGGTTTCCGATTGTCCCGATAGGCCTGACAATGCCCCTTCCCTGCCCGGGAATCGTGCGTGAGCCCAACACCCTGCTCGCCATTGCCGCCCCCGATGCGCGCAAAAATATCGAGGCGCTCTATGCGGCTCTGCCGCTTCTGGCGGACCTTTCTCCCACACTCAAGCTAGTCTGCACCTCGGCGTACACGGCGAGCGCTGCTGAGGAAGCGATTGCACGGCGTGGCCTAAAAAATGTCCAGCTCTTGCGGAACCTCGACAATCAAGCCCTCTCGGACGCCTACGCAAGCGCGGGTGCGTTTGTCTTCCCCTCACGGCTAGAGGGCTTTGGCTTGCCTCCGCTGGAGGCGATGCAGGCAGGAACCCCCGTTGTCTGCTCCCATGCGCTTCCGATGCCGGAGGTTCTAGGCGATGCACCTCTCTACTTCTCTCCTGAGAGCCCCCAGGAGCTCGCTGCCGCCGTGCGCCGCTTGCTCACGGAACCGGCAACGCTAGGAGCGCAGTGCAGCGAGCGCGGCCGTCGGCAAGCAGCTCTCTACACGCTCCGTGCGATGGCCGAAAAAACAGTGGCTCTCTGGCGTGAGGTGGCGGCGGCATGAGTGAGGAGCTGGCATGAGCAAGCCGCGCGTGCTGTTTCTGGCGCACTTACTTCCGTGGCCGCTGGAGGGGGGTGGGCAGATCAAGTCGTACCATGTCCTGCGACAGCTCTCCCACGCCTATGATATCAAACTCCTCGCCCTGATCCGAAAGGCCGACGAAGCCCAGAGTGCGGAGCCGCTTCGGGAGTTTTGTGCCCTGGGGGTGGAGACGATCCCCCTGCATCGAACGAAGTTATCCAATCTTCTTGCGGCAGCCAGCGCTCTGGTCACGGGGCGCTCGTTTATTGTCCAGCGCGACAATACCCCAGCACTCAGAGCAGCCGTGGCACGGGAGCTGGCAGCGGGGAGCTACGTCGCCCTTCACACAGACCACCTCCAGATGATGCAGTTTGTCCCGGAGGCAACCCCCGGTGTAAAAATCATACTAGATGAGCACAATGTGGAGTTTCGCATCCCGCAGCGCCTCGCACAGACGTCGAAAAACCCTGCATGGAGGCTCTATGCCAACGGTGAGTGGAAGCGCTTGCGTCGCTTTGAGCAAGCGGCACTGCGACGCGCGGATCTCACTCTGTCGGTCTCCGACGAAGACCGGGAGACATTAGAGGATTTAGCAGGAGCTCAGCGGGGTAGAATCAAGACACTGCCAATTGGTGTAGACACGCAGTATTTTCAAGCCTGCACCCGAAAGACGCTCTCCAAGACTCTAGTCTCGATAGGCACGATGTACTGGCCGCCAAATATTGATGCTTTGTGCTGGTTTTGCAGCGAGATTCTGCCGAAGATACAGGAGAGAGAATCGAACACTCAGCTGATGATCGTCGGAGCAAGGCCCACACCGGAAGTCCAGGCACTGGCTGCGAACCCCGCCGTGACAGTGACAGGCTCCGTGGTAGATGTCCGGCCCTATGGCCAAGACTGTGGAGCCTTTATTGTGCCTTTGCGCTCAGGATCTGGGATGCGGGTGAAGATTCTCAACGCTCTGGCAATGGGTCTGCCGACGGTCTCAACGACTGTGGGGGCAGAAGGGATTGAGGTGATAGACGGCGAGCATATACTCCTGGCAGACACGGCGGACGAGTTCGTGGCGGCGACGCTTCGATTGCTCTCTGATCCGGTACTGTCCGCACGCCTGGCCCAAAAAGGGCGCGCACTAATGGAGAATCACTACGGCTGGGACGCCATCGGGGCACGCCTGCGCGGCTACTATGCGGAGGTACTCGCCCCATGAAGCTGCTTTTTATCGCCCCCTATCTCCCCTCACCGATTCGGGTTCGTACCTACCAGCTCCTACGGCAGCTTGTCCGCCTGGGGTGTAAAGTTACCCTGGTTGCCTTGGAAGATGCTCCTCTGTCGGAGAGCTTGCGCACGGAGCTCACCGATCTTTGTGATGCCACCTACTTTGTGCCACTGCCGCGTCGTCAGGCGAATCTTCGGTGTCTGACAGCCCTGCCGACTCCCAAGCCACTCTGGGTCGCGTACTGCGACACCCCTCTTTTGATCTCAACCGTTCAGAAGCTCGTTCAGACGGAACAATTCGATGTCGCGCACGTCGAACACCTGCGAGCGGCCACGGTACGGGTGGCCTTGGGAGACCTTCCCTGTGTCTTGGATGCCGTAGACTGCATCACGGCACTCCAGCGCCAGATGTTCGAGCAAAGCGCTAACATCGGACAGCGGCTCCTGGCTTGGGAGGAGTCCGTCAAGCTGCGGCACTGGGAGCCCTGCGCCTACGCCGACTATCATGAGATCGCGGTCACGAGTCAATTTGATGCGGAGGCACTGAGCGCCCTAGGAACACGTCCTCAAATCCATGTCATCCCCAACGGGGTGGATTCAGAGTACTTCCAACCCAATCCCCAAACAATCCCGGAGTCGGAGACACTTGTTTTCAGTGGAAAAATGAGCTATCGTGCTAATGAGAATGCGGTTCTTTGGTTCGCGGCCCGACTGTGGCCACGACTTAAAGCAGAACACCCTAACCTCCGCTGGATAATTGTAGGAAGTGAACCCAGTAAGGCTATTCAGGCGCTGGCAGTAGATAGAGCAATCACTATAACTGGCTATGTGGACGATATTCGCCCGTATTTATCAAAATCAACCCTTGCAATCTGCCCCCTCCAAATCGGAGTGGGTATTCAGAACAAGGCATTAGAAGCCATGGCAATGGGCAAACCCGTTGTCTGTAGCCCCATAGCAGGCCGTGCCCTCGTTGAAGCAACACACCAAGGTGGCATAATCATTGCAGAATCAGACGATGCATTTGTGGCCGCGTGTCTACGCCTCCTTCGTGAGCCGGAGCGCCGGAAGGCGGCAGGGATGGCAGCCCGACAGTTTGTGGAAAAGCATCACCGCTGGGACTGTGCTGCAAAAGCCTTTACCGAGCTTTATGCACGAGCAGGAGCTGCGTGGTAAACCCTGTGTACAAACAAGAACGAGATCATATCAGAATGGAAACCCAGGTCTACACCCCCCCTGTCCCCGTGACGGCTCCCACCGCCTCGC
>NZ_JAYUPA010000868.1:0-3084 GCF_043760365.1 Armatimonas sp. | reverse complement strand
TCATGAGCTTGAACTGCACCGACGCGCCGAGTTCTTTGGCGAGCAGAAGCGCTTTTTCTAGCACGTGGCAGTTCACCGCGCACACGACGAAAACTAATTTCAGCTGCGTCCCCGCTGCGACCACGTCGCGTAGTAGCGCAATCAGAGTGTAAAAGTCAGCCTCGCTCCTGCCCGGATGAAACGCAACATAGGTCTCGGGGTCGGCGCAGGAGAAGTTGGCGAGAATCGTATTGAGCCCAAGTGCCAGAAATGCCTCGCGATCCCGTACCAGCGTGAGATTGGAGATCAGCGTCACTTTCAAGCCCGCCCGGCGTGCATCGGCAAAAACGTCCAAACACTCAGGATGCGCCAGCGGATCGCCACCGCCGGTGAAGATCACACGCTCGGTGCCGAGTGCGGCCAGCTCAGCGAAAAACGGTTTGAGCAGCGCCCGCCCAAGGCGCTTGCGTCGCCAGTCAGCCATGGGTAGCTCCTTGCGTAGCGGCGAGTAGCTCCAGCAGGTCAAGCAGCGCAGGTTACAGGCGTTGGTCAGTACGACACTCACACTCTGAGGCCCGAGAGTGGGCAACACGTTGAGGCGCGTCTCGTTGAGTCGCTCCCCTGAAATTCGCTCCCATGAACGGGAGCGTCTTATTGTCCTCGCAGGCTCCGACACAAAGGCCGCAAGCGGCCATAATTCGGTATGGGCGGAACGCCCTTCGTGTCGCGAAGCGACAACAAGACGCCCCGGTTCATCGGGGCGATCTTCTTCGGGGCGGTCTACTTCGCGACCCACTTTTCTCCGTCGAGCACAAAAGTCTGGGTGTAGTTCTGATCGTCGGCAGGCGCAACGCGACGCTCGACCGTGCCGTCTTTCTTAAAGGCCCAGGTCTCATCGAACTGCTTATTGTTGTTGGCATCAATCTTGGCGCGGTTCCAAGTGGTGTAGCCCTTATCTTTATCGCAGCGCAGCTCGATTACCACGCTGCCGTTCTTAACGCGCCATTTAGGGCCTTTCGCATCGGGTGTGCCTTTGTCGAGCGGCTCTTTCTGCATTTTCAGCACTTCCCGATCCACGTCAGAGAGCGTGTTACTTCCCCCTTCGCTCTCCGAAGGAGGAGGCACTTGAGTGCCGACGGAGGGAGAGACAGGTGCTTCTCGTGGCAAGGGTACACTGGCCTTATTTGCATTGGAGCGAATCAGCAGAAGCGCAACGGGCACGGCGATCAGCGCCAGACACCCTACTCCGCGCAGCTTCACAAACGAGTCATAGTTCATTATAAAACCCCTCTCCCCAGTCCCCACCCAAGTCGCGGAGCGACATTATGGCCGCAGGCCTGTCAGCCCCCGACCTTCACGTCGGGGGTGACGGTTCTGCCCTGCGGCGTCACCGTGACCGTGTAGCGTTTGCCTCTGTAGCTCACGCCCTGAATCTCGAGCTTCGTCCAGCCCTTCGGCAGCGCGACGGGCGCTTTGCTCATCTTATCCCAGTGCGTGAAATCTAGCCCCCCGAAGCCGTAGAGAATGGCTTGCAAGACGCCGCCGCAGCCCGTGGTGAAAACGCACCGATCCAGCGAGCGTTTCTCCGAAAAGAGCAGAAACGGGCCGCGTACAAACGGGCGGTAGCTGGCACGAAACTCCTCCTCCGCCTCCGTAGCACGGCCTAATCGAGCAGCAATGAGCGCGTGCACCGAGTCGGTCATTGCGGGGCCGTTTTTGATGGGACGCTTTTTATGAAAATCAAAGGTCTTGGCATCCGCCCCCGGGTACTGTGCGGGCCAGAGAAGCAGCTCACCATCGGCTTGCTTCGTTCCGGGTTTACCGTCGTCACCATCACAGCGCAGGATTACATCGTCGGCATTTTTCGGCATCGTGAGGGATTTGGCGACGCTGGCCCAGAGCGGGTTGGTCGGCTTTCCGAGCGTTTTAGCAGCTTCTGTCGCCGCGCTCAGGCAGTTGATCGCCATCGCATTCGTGTAGGCGTTGTTCGTCACCTTCATGTGCAGCTCATCCGGCCCCGTGAGTGGCCCCAGATCGTAGCCACCTTTTGCGTTTTTCTTGGCCTTGCTGGCAAAGTACTCCGCAATCCCCGAGAGCAGCGGCCAGCCACGCGACTCCAGCCACGGCTTGTCGCCCGTCGCGAGCCAGTACTGCCACGCCGCCCAGCCGACTCCTGCCGTCACGTGTCGTCCCTCGGAGAAGCCCCCCGGCGCGGTCTCATTGCCGCTACTGGCTGACTCCCACGGAAAGTCAATGCCCTTGCAGCCTTGCTTCGCCGCCTGCGCTTTTGCCTGCGCTAGATGGCGGAATCTATACTCCAGCATTGTCTTTGCCAGATCGGGGTGCTGCGCGAGAAGCGCCGGGAACATCCACACCTCAGCGTCCCAGAAGATATGGCCTTTGTAGAAATCGCCGGAGAGCGCCTCGGGCGCGACCGAGAAACTCCCGTTTGGCTGAACGGACTGGATCAGGTCGAACATCAGCTTATGAACCAACTGCTGCGCCTCAGGATCGCCCTCAATCACAATATCGCGCCCCTCCCAGCGTTTGGCCCAGGCATCCCGGCTTTTCTTTGCTTCTAAACCAAAGTCAGTCGAGTTCGCACCGGGAATAATTTTTTGATAGGGCTGCTTGTTCTCAACGATTTGAGTGCCCGCAAAAGTTGGATCGGCGGCGGAGACAAACGCCCCACTGGTGCGCTTGCCAGCCGTGGTTGTCAAAAGGCCCGTTTTCAGATTCAGCGACTGCTCGTAAGGCTCACCTGGCTTTGGCTCCGGCAGGCTGAGGTCGTTCCAGATAGCCTGTCTTTTCAGGTTCTCCTTTTCTTCGTAGCCTCCCACAATAAAAGCGACACTCTCTTTGCTTGCTCCACCCGTCACGCCAAACGTTGCGCCCAGAGTGCCATTGCTCAGATAAATCCCGTGGTTGCCGCGATTGGCTTTCGGGTCGGTGGTCTTGAGAATCCACGGGTCGAGGTCTTTGAAGGCTCCCGTGTCGGCGAGCGCGGCTTTGGTGACGAGCGTCGTCGGAGGCGCGGCCTCGTCGGATTTAGGGCAGCCGGTGAGAAACAGTACCGAGAGCGGCACAAGAGCCTGAAAGTAGTGT
>NZ_JAYUPA010000867.1:0-3085 GCF_043760365.1 Armatimonas sp. | reverse complement strand
TGATTGCCAGCTACAACCCCGTGACGTACATCATCGAGGGAGTTCGTGCTCTAGTGCTTTCGGGTTGGGGTGATCCTGCGATTGGCAAGGGCTTCGTGGTTGCTGCTGCGCTTTTCGTGCTCCTGGTGTCTCTCGCTGTTGGTTCTTTCCGTAAAGCCCTTAAATAGCGGATAAAACGAATCATACTTTGATACTTCGGATTCGGCGACCAGATGGCGAGTCATGCTCGTCCACGAAGAGGACAGTCGGCTCGGTGAGTTTTTCGAGGGCCACTTCCCCAAGTGCTCCGAAGAAACGCTGGACAAAGCTGAACTCCGTGTGAGCTTTCCAGTAGGCTAAAAACTCGCTACGTAGACTGAGGGCACTGCCCGTCTCTGCCACCAAGCCCAAGTACCACTGCTGTGGCGACATTCTGGCCGCCACAGCGGGTGAGATCGAGAAAGGCGGTCTTGACGCCTTTCTCTTGAAGTGCAGCGATGGTGCGCACGGAGAGACTGCTCTTGCCCATCTGCCTGGTGTTGAGAACGTAACAAAACTCACCGGCGAGGAGGCTCTGGAGCAGCTCAGTATCAGCATTGCGTGCGACGTAGCTGGCCGCATCGCGCGGGACGGTTCCGTCCGTGACATAGAAACTGGACTCGGCACTCATGATCGACAGGATACCAAACTTTGCCTTCCTACTTACGCCCGTTGCGCTTCCGGCTGGCTCGGGCGATACGGCTGCGGTTGCGATCCTTCTCGGAGCGCTTTTTCAGTGACATTGCACCCAATCCGGAGGAGGAGTCCGCCGACGAAAGGTTCATCGGCGGCGCGAAACCAAGCTCGCGGTTGTGCTGGGAGAACCACGCTTGGATGCCTTCCTCTGTGCTCATGTCGAAGCCACGATTCAGTCCCTGCATGAACATCGACTTGGCCGGTCCGTAGTTCTCGGGGTTGGCCAGCTCCCGTTCGAGACGCACCGCCGCCTCGTCGTCGAGCGCCGCGACAAAGCCAGGCGCGTTCTCCAGAAGGTAGGCCCGCCCCAGGAAGTTCCAGAAGGCCCGCAACTCCGCGATGATCGCCGATGCCTCGCTCGCCTCGACCGAGACTTTGCGGGGAATCTCTTCAAAGATCAGACCGTCGAATTCGTCCGGGTCGAGATCGGGCAGTCCGGCTCCCACATACTGCATCACAAACTCGACAAAGGTGTCGGCCCAGTGCAGCTCCTGACCGGAGGTGGCCAGCGCTACGCCCTCAGCGGAGCGCTCGAACTGTGCAATGATCTCATCCCGATAGCGGCTCGGAGCATCCTCGTCGAACTTCTCGTCGGTGTCTTCGTCGAAGAAGGGAGCGCGTATGTCAAAGGGGGTTACGTTGTCCATTTATTGATTTCTCCAGTGGGTTAGCTAACCCGATTATAGCGCACTCCCTGCTTCTACGTGACATTCTGTGCACTTATCTTGGTGAGATCCACAAAGGCCGTCTGAATACCTGCTGCGTTCAGCTTCGCAATAGTCGCCCCTCTGAAGCGCTGTCAGGAGATCGGTATCCGCCTTGCGTTGCACATAGCTTGCCGCATGCATCGGCACGGTTCCCCTCGTGACAAAGAAGGAGGAGGGGGAGGGCTGGCCGTCTGAGATCATGCCCTTATTATGGCTGAGAAGACACCATCAGATGTTTTTGTATAACATTAAACGATTGTTCATATTCCACCGCGTGGCAATTTTTCAGGGTCTCGAATTAGGAAATTCACTGATATGGTATAATTCACTGTACTGTAAATTACATGAAATCAGTGAATATATCCATCGAAAACCTCATCGCTGAACTGGATGTTCTGCCCGGAGTCGAGGTAGAGCGAGCACACGATACCGACCTCCTGCAGGTGTGCGTCGCTGGGGCAAGCGTACTCCTTCGAGTCGTCGAGCGAGCCAATGGTTTCCCGCGAGACGTACAAGCTGCCGTCCTGCCAAGGCGGGCTCAGCTAACGCCTGAGGAGATCCTGTTTGTCATTGCCCCGAGCCTAACCGCCGCGAGTCGCCAGTGGCTCCAAGCCGAAGGGGTAGGCTACTTCGATCTGAATGGCCATCTGTTCGTGCAGGCAAAGGGGATCTATATCTTGCGAGAGCCTATGGCGGTGAAAGCCCAGCCCCCGCGAAGCTCAGAGCCAGACATTTTCCAGGGGAAGGCAGCTTGCGTCCTTCACGCCCTCCTTCACAGCCCGCACCAAGCTTGGCATGTCACCGAGCTGGCTCAGGAAGCCAAGGTCGCTGCGGGAACGGCACTGAAGGTCTGTGAGACGCTGGAGAAGATGCTTTGGATGGAGCGCTCTGGACGCGGACCGTTGTCCATCCGCAAGCTCACTGCGCCCGATGCACTCCTGGATGCCTGGGCCGACAAGCATCGCCTGAAGGACTACAACATTCAGCGCTACTACCGCTGGAGTGGCTCGCTGGAGGAGCTGGCCTTGGTACTTGGGGAGAGCTTGGAGCAGAAGGGAATACCCTACGCAGCCACGCTGACTCTGGGAGCGCTCCATCGTGCACCGCACCTGAGTGAGCTGAGCGAGCTTGCTTTTCTCTTGCCTGCCCAGGCCGATCTGACAGCACTGGTGACGGAGCATAAGTTACAGCTCGCCGACGAAGGAGCCAATGTGCTCTTCCTGCGCACCAAAACGGAAGGAGCATTTCTCTACCGCCAACGCTGTGAGGAGCTCTGGGTTGCCAGTGACGTGCAGCTCTACCTGGATCTGTGGGCATCGCCCGGACGTGGCAAAGAACAAGCCGCACACCTACGACGTGAGAAATTGGTGATGGGTTGAAGCCCAAACACATTGGTGGCTATAGCAGCCAGCACGTACGCTACTGTGAGCAGACTCTGGTGACGCTTCTGCATCGCATGGGGCCATGGAAACAGAGTGTCTTCCTAGCGGGTGGACTGGTACCGCGCTACCTGTTCCCTGATCGAGCACATGCAGGAACCACCGACGTGGATCTGGTGGTGAGCCTGGATCTCTTGGCCGAGACAGAAGCCTATCGGACGCTGGAGGAGAACCTGAAGGCGATGGGCTTTACCCGAACGATTCGCGAGGGTGGGGCACCAGTTC
>NZ_JAYUPA010000866.1:0-3088 GCF_043760365.1 Armatimonas sp. | reverse complement strand
GCTCCAGCGCGGCGTGCACTTTGGGGAGAAATTCGGCGGCAATGGCCTCGTGAACCAGCAGTGTGTCGAGCGAGTTGCAGACACTGGGGCGGCGGCACTTGGCGTTGGCGATCACGGGGATGGCGCGCTCCAGATCAGCGCTCTCATCCATGAACAAGTGGCATACCCCGATACCGCCGATAATCACGGGAATCGTGCTATTCTTGCGGCAGAAGTCATGGAGTCCCGCGCCGCCACGCGGAATAATCATATCTACGAACTCATGCAACTGAAGCAGCTCCTGCACAAGAGCACGGTCCGGACTGGCGATAAGCTGGACGGCATTTTCAGGCAACACGCTCTGCAGGGCGGCAACCAGCGCTCCGTTGGTTCGCAGAGTCTCCGAGCCGCCGCGCAGTATCACCGCATTTCCCGTCTTGAGCGCTAGGCTCGCAATATCCACCGTCACATTGGGCCGGGCCTCGTAGATCACGCCCAGCACCCCGAGCGGGACGCGCCGCTGGTGGAGCTTCAGGCCGCTCGGGAGAGCGCTTTCGTTAAAAATAGCGCCGACGGGATCGGGGAGTGTGGCGACGGCGCGGACATCGCCCGTAATCGCAGCCAGCCGCGCCTTGGTGAGCGCCAGGCGGTCTAAAAGTGCGTCGGAGGTGCCGTTTGCTTTTGCCGTCTCCAGGTCGGAGGCGTTGGCGGTGAGAATGGCTTCCGCGCGGGCATCTACGGCATCGGCTAGGGCGAGCAGGAGCGCATTTTTCTCGACGGTGGTCTTCTGGGCAAGCGCACGGGACGCGGTTTTTGCCGCCGCCCCAAGGGCATTCAAGTCAACAGTCATAGCAGCACCAGATTATCAGAACCCATTCAGCTTCGCTTAAAAAAATAAAAGACGCCGGGAAAATTTCCCGGCGTCTTTTGTTTGGAGTGGAGGATAGCGGGATCGAACCGCTTACCTCTTCAATGCCATTGAAGCGCTCTCCCAGATGAGCTAATCCCCCAAGGTCGCGAGGGAAATTCTATCGCAGAAAAAAAAACTCCGCAAGTGGCAAACGTAAATTTGCTTATTTGGGTATAATCATACCCGGAGGATTTTTCATGAAAAAATCAATTGCCGCTGTACACCTCTCGGTGGAAGCGCTGAAGAAAGCAACGACGGAGCTAGGGGACAAGGCGAGCTGGTCGCCCTCAGATAAAGGCCGCACGGCACTGGATCAAGTGGCGGAATGCGCCCTGATCACGGGGGCGTGTGTCGGCATCATTCAACAGAAATCGGTTCCTGAAATTGACTGGGCTGTCTTTTCTGAGAATAAAATCAAGCTGGCCGCCGACGCCGATGCCGCCTTTGCTTCCTTGACCAGCAATACCGAAGGCCTTGTTGCTGCGCTTGAAGGGCTCTCGACGGAAGACGCCGCTATCGAAGTGACGATGCCCTGGGGCGCGACCTACACTCTGGCCGGGCTCGCGGATGTGGTGTATTGGAACAACACCTACCACGAAGGTCAGATCAACTACATCTCGACACTGGTGTAATGTTTATCTGGAGGCAGCGTACGCACGGACTCTGCCTCCAGACAATGCCTGAGAGTTTTAATCCTGCCGGAAGAAATCACCCAGAAGCCAGCCGACAATAAAGCTGATGAAGATCACATTGCCTCCCCAGAGGAGCGTCTGTACTGTTCCCCACTGCACTGTCCAGGAGATGGCGAAGAAGCAGGTGAGGAGCGCAACTGCCCCGTAGAGACGCAGGCGGGATGCCGTGAGAGCTTCCTGGAACAGGGAGACTCCCAGATGCATGAGAGCAGCGGCCCAGAAGAAAAGCAGCCCCACCACAATGACGAGGATTCCAAAAGGGGGCGCGTGAGGGCCAGCGGAGCCCGAGAGAATCAAGTCGTCCTCGATGCGGCGAATGGCTCCTGTGATAGTCATGGTCGCTCCCAGCAAAGCCCCCGCGAGCGCCATACAGCTCACGTAGGGCCAGCTCCAGGAAGTCACAATCGGCAACACATTGGGGGCCGATGATGGAACCAGATTGAGACCGGCAAAGATCACGATCAAAAAAGTGCCAAAGTAGCCGAAAAATCCCACCAGAACGAGGGTTAACGAGCGCTTGTCGGGCGGCATCGTGGCTGTTAGTGGGGTGCGTGGGCGCGCGCTGTACTGCGGGGGCGGACGACGTGTGGGTGTGCTGGGAGTGTAGCCCCCAGAGTTGCTCTGCGGCCCCACGGTTTGGCGGGCGATCCGCTCGATCTTCTGCTGGACACTGGCACGCCGTGGGTCGTGCTGGCTCGCCATTGTGTAGTGCCGGAGGGCATCCGTGTGGCGCTCCTGGTTGCGGCTGACATCGCCCATGACTTCCCAGGCGGCGGCGTTTTTTTTGTTGTAGTGCAGCGCCTGCTCCGCTAGGCTCCGTGCCTCAGCCATTCGGTTGCGGCTAAAGGCGATCTGGGCCTGCTGCAAAAGCCGGTCCGACTCCTGGGTGGCGGTAGTGGCACTTTGTTGCGGGGGTGTGGATGAAGCGGGGCGTGGCCCGGCGGGGTGATTGACAGGACCGGCGGACTTGAAATTGGTTTGCCGTTGCCGCAGCGTGCGCTCCGCATCATAGACACGGCGCGACTCGGAATCATTGAGCACGCGGTACGCTTCGGCAATTGCGGAAAACTGCAGGGCGGCGTGTGGGCCTGAGTTTACATCCGGGTGATGCTTGCGCGCGAGGGCCCGGTACTGCTTCTTGATTTCCTCAAGGGAAGCCGTCTCCGGCAGACCTAGAACTTCGTAGTGTGTTCGCTCCGGCATAAATATACTAAAGCCAATTATACCCCGGGAGCGACGCAATATTTAGGGGGAAGTGTTGCGACACGCGGGCCGTACTCCTTATGGCTGCTGCTTCCGCCCTGACCAGGTTCGAAGCCGACCCGCTGCCGTGCGGTTATTCTATCGCTCTAAATGAACTTTTTCCAGATTATGTTTGTAGTTAACGTATGACGCGAAAGAAATTATTTTTATCGGGCGTGGGGGCGCTCTTCCTGGAAAGTGCACAGGCCCAGGAGAAGCCCGCTGCCGAGAAGCCAACGTACGAGAAAGTGCCAGAGCTGATCGG
>NZ_JAYUPA010000865.1:0-8784 GCF_043760365.1 Armatimonas sp. | reverse complement strand
AGGCAGGCCGCGCAGGTGGGAGCGGGAGTGGTGGCTCTGCCGCGCAGGCATCGGACGGGGGAACGGCCAGGGTAGATACCAAGCAGCCCCCTAACACGACAGCGGTTGTCAATCAGGGAGCTATTGTTGCCTCGTCCTCAAGTGCCCCAACCAAGCGTAATGAGGATGCGGAGCGCACCTCTGACCCTGATCCTGAGCTGACACCGGACATGAAAAAAGGGCAGCTCAATGTCAATCTGCGCGTGCGTGTCACAGTGGATCCGGATGGCAGCCATAGCGAGGAGCTTATCCAGGGGAGTGGGGATCGCGACGTTGACCAGCTCATCTTGAAAACCATGCGGCGCTGGAAGTGGCGCCCCGCTCTGCGTGACGGTGAGAAGGCAAAGCAGACCCTCACCTTCCGGTATAAGATCAATATCAACTAACAAGAGGCGAGGATCAGGTTGGGGGAGGAATTTTTCCTCTCCCTGTCGAAAACCGGTTCATGCCGAAACCTGATTTCCTCCGCCGCAGTGCCGTCGCTGGAGCCGCCGTTGCGGGCGTCGCGCTGGCCGCAGGTGCTGCCGATGCCCAAAAAATCGCCGATGCCCAGAGCATCCCCATTCGTGTCACTGCCGAGAAAGCGGATAGCGCACTCGCGCCGCTCTCCCTAGTGCTACCCCAGAGCGAGCTCACGAAGCGGCGTGTGGTGCCCCGTGGAGCCGCCCCGCTCTCGTTTCAGAGCGAGGCCGCTGGAGTGGGCAAGGTAAAGCTGACATTTCTCGCCCCGGCACTCAAGAAAGGCGAGTCCAAGCTCTTTGTTCTTGTTCCTGGTAAACCTGGTGCCGTTGAGGTGAAGGAGGTCGGAAAGAACGCCGAGATCAAGATCGCCGGGCAGCTCTTCACGCGCTACGACACCACCACAGGCCCCAATAAACCCTATCTCTATCCGATCCAGGCGTTTGGTGGTAAGCACCTCACGCGCCGCTGGCCGCTGGAGGATGTTGGGCACGAGGAAAAAGACCATCCCCATCATCGGGGGCTCTGGTTTACCCATGGCGAGATGAATGGGGTTGACTTCTGGACGGAGGTCGAAAAGAAAGGCCACCCGGTCGGCAAGACAGTGAACACGGGCTACAGTATTTTGGAGAGCGGCGCGGTCTACGGGCGGCTAGGTACCACTACCGACTGGATCACCCACGAGAATAAGACCATTGCCAAAGACACTCGTGAGATCATCGTGACACCCCTCGCGGAGGGAAATGTCTTACTGGATTTCTCCATCACAGTCACCGCTGTCGGTGGGCCGCTGCACTGGGGTGACACCAAAGAGGGCACTTTCGCCCTGCGCGTCCCGGAGATCATGAAGGCTGAAAAAGAGGGCAAGGGCACTTTAGAAAGTGCCGAGGGGCTGAAGAACGCGGCGGTCTGGGGCAAGCCCTCGCCGTGGCACGACTACTGGGGGCCAATCGAAACCGGCGGCGAGACGTTCGGAATCGCGATCTTTGACTCACCCGCCAACCTGCGCTACCCGACCACTTGGCACTCGCGCACCTACGGCCTCTATGCCACTAATCCCTTCGGCCTCCACGACTTTGACTCCACCAAGAAAACCGACCGCCACGCGGGGGATCTTATGACGCCCGAGGGGGAGTATGTCACGTTTCGCTACCGCGTTCTTTTCCACAAAGGCGACACCCGCGCCGCCAAGATCGCTGAGAGTTTCAATGCCTGGGCCACGCCCCCGAAAGTTGAGCTTGCCAAATGAGCACTACCAACGAAGACAAGAACCTGCGCTGGTTTCAGGGCGTCCCCAAGCAAGCCTGGATCGTCTTAACAGTCTGTGCGCTGGGCTGGCTCTTCGACACGATGGATCAGAATATCTTCAATCTGGTGCGGCAGCCCTCAATGGTGGAGCTGGTTGGGGCGGAGCGTGCCAAGGAAGTCGGGGGGATGATCACCTCGGTGTTCCTGATTGGCTGGGCTGTGGGCGGTTTTCTCTTTGGGATGATTGGCGATAAGCTCGGACGCACGCGCACGATGACGGTGACCATTTTGATCTACGCCGTCTTCACGGGGCTGACCGGGCTCACGAACGATCCGTTCTGGTACGGTGTCTGCCGCTTCTTCACCGCGCTGGGGGTCGGCGGCGAGTTCGCCGCGGGTGCGGCGCTGGTGGCCGAGGTCTTCCCGCAGCGCTCGCGCGCAATGGCACTGGGCGTGCTTCAGGCGCTCTCCGCTGTCGGGAATATGCTGGCCGCGCTCATCACGCTCTCACTGGCGAGTGTCGAAAATAGCTGGCGGTACGCCTACTTTATCGGCGCGTTTCCCGCCGTGCTCGTCTTCTTCATCCGCCGCCTGGCGCACGAGCCGGAGCAGTGGGCCGAAGCGAAGCTAAAGGCGGCGCGCGAGGGGACATCGGTGGGAAGCATTCCCGCGCTCTTTACCGATCCCGTTCTGCGCCGCAACACCATCGCCGGGACACTGCTCGCCATTGCGGGAGTCGGGGGGCTCTGGGGCGTGGGCTTCTGGATGCCCGACCTCATCGGCGAGGTGTTCAAGCCGCTGGGCCTCTCCAAGCCGGACATGGCTCGCACGCGCAGCTACATCTTTTTAGTGCAGCAAGTGGGCGCTCTGTTAGGGATGCTGGGCTACGCCGTGCTCGCCGAGCGCATGGGCCGCAAGCCCGCGCTCTGGATCTCCATTACCGCTGCGTTCTTAAGCGTCCAGGGGACGTTCTACTTCGTCCACGATCACACCACGGCCTATATCTGGGCGTTTCTGCTGGGTCTGTGCGCACTCTCGCCGTTTGCGGCCTACGCGGTCTACTTCCCCGAGCTCTTCCCGACGCGCCTGCGTGCCACGGGCGTGGGCTTTTGCTACAACTGCGCCCGCATTGTCGCCGCGATTGCCCCGATTGCGCTGGGAAGCCTCGCGAAGATATTTGACAATCCTGCGGTTCCCGCATCGGGTCTGCGTGTGGCGGCGAGTATTGTCGCCTTTATCTATGTCTTTGGGATCGCCGGAATTTTGATGGCCCCCGAGACGCGTGGCAAGCCGCTGCCGGAGTAGGCTTCCGAAAGCCCCCTTGCCTTGAGGTGAGGGGGTTGGGGAAGAGGTAATTGGGAAGAGACTACGTCGGGAACGGATTCCGGTCAAAGCCGTCCTGGTGCCAGTAGGGATAGGTCTTGGTCTTGTTGCTCGCCGCATCGAGCCGGGCGACTTGCTCGGTCGTGAGGTTCCAGCCGACCGCGCCAAGGTTCTGCCTGAGCTGCTCCTCGTTGCGCGCCCCGACAACGAGCGTGGCGACCGTGGGGCGCTGGAGAAGCCAGTTCAGCGCGATCTGAGGAACCGTCTTGCCGGTTTCTTCGGCGAGGGCATCGAGAACATCCATCACACCGTAGAGATAGTCATCGTCTACGGGCGGCCCGCTGTCCACGACCACTTTGGACTGGAGGCGGCTCTTCTCCGGGAGCGGCTGGCCGCGCCGAATCTTGCCCGTGAGGCGGCCCCAGCCTAAGGGGCTCCAGACCACAGCACCCACTTTCTGATCTAAACCAAGCGGCATCAGCTCCCACTCGTAGTCGCGGCCAATGAGCGAGTAGTACGCCTGGTGCGCGACGTAGCGCGGTAGGCCGTACTTCTCCGCCGCCGCCAGCGATTTCATCAAGTGCCAGCCCGAGAAGTTCGAGCAGCCGACATAACGTATCTTTCCGGCTCGCACAAATTCGTCGAGCGTCTGAAGCGTCTCCTCAACAGGTGTGAAGGCATCGAAGCTGTGCAGCTGGAATAGGTCAATGTAGTCTGTGCCTAAACGCCGCAGGCTCTTGTGAATCGTCTCCGTGAGGTGAAAGCGCGACGAGCCGGTCTCGTTAGGGCCGGGGCCGGTGCGAAAGCCGCCCTTGGTGGAGATCAGAACTTTATCGCGGCGGCCCTTGATCGCCTGCCCCAGAATCTCCTCCGCCTTGCCGCCCGAGTAGACATCGGCAGAGTCGAACATCGTCAGACCCGCATCAAGGCAGACATCCACGAGGCGCGTCGCCTCGGCCACATCACTCGCTCCCCAGGCCTCAAAGAACGCACCACTCCCACCAAACGTCCCCGTGCCAAAGCTCAAGACGGGCACCTTAAGGCCCGAAGCACCTAAAAATCGGTATTCCATGCCTCTGATATGCTCAGACCTGCCTTTCTGTTCCCATCGTGCTACAAAACCATCCCCGCACACGTCGCACAAGGCTCAGCCTTCTGCGTCGTTGTCGCATTTGTTGGGCTATACGAAATGTTCGAATCATGCCCTGCACCCGTGCGGGATCGGCGTATTCCCAGTGTGACAAGCCATGAAGCGCGGCATCCTGACAGGCGAGATGCGGAAGTGCGAGCGTGCGCTCCAGGGTCGTGAGAACAGCCTCATTGAGCTCACGGCGGGCTGTATGGAAGAGCGGAAAGATGTCCCACCACATGTAGCAGACATGGCCGAGCTCGCCTTTTATCTTGTTCTGGCTCACTTCAGGACAGCGAACCGCAAAGATTTCTTTGTAGACCCGGTAGATGCTCTTGAGGCAAGCACGGCACTCCGAACGCGGCAGGCTCTTATCCCACAAAATAGTGAGCGGAGAGTCGCCTTCCCAGATGAGCGCGTGAAGTCCCTTACCCACTTGGTTGTCGGAGTAAGGGGCAAGCAACATGCCAGCGTTCTGGAAGAGCCGCGTTGCGTAGGTGAGGGTGTCGCGGGGCGCGAGCTCGGGGAACTCGCCCTCTCGTATCCAGTCCCAGTCTTCCGGGTGGTCGAACCAGGCACGAACCCAGTCGTCGAACGACATCGTCTGCATGAGTCATGCTATCATCTTGCCATCCAAAGAGGGGCAACGTATACTGAACCGATTGTGATGACTACATTGGAACATCTTGAAGCGGAGGCCCGTGAGCTCTCTCCAGACGAACAACTAGAGCTAATCAAGCGCTTGCTGAATAGCTTGCCCCGCAATACTTTTGCGCCGAACCCGAAAGCGCCTTCACTTCGACCCTATGCGCTGGCAAAAGGCACTTTTATCGTCCCTCTCAGCTTCGATGATCCCTTACCTGATGACCTTCTGGATGCGTTTGAGGGACGATGAAGCTCCTGCTAGATACTCACATTTTTCTTTGGTTTATCAATGGCGATCCAAGGCTGTCTTCGACTACACTAGCAGCGCTCCGCAATGTATCAAACGAGGTTTATCTTAGCTCTGTCTCTTGCTGGGAGATTACCGTTAAGTACCAGTTAGGCAAGCTTCCCTTACCAGATTCACCCGATATTTTTCTTTCGAACCAGCGGCGACTGCATAATTTTTATGCTTTGCCTTTGGAAGAAGACTGTATTGGTTATCTCTTGCAACTTCCTACAATCCATCGTGATCCTTTTGATCGAATGCTTATCAGTCAGGCCCTCTATCACGGCTTAACCTTGGTTTCTGAGGATGCCATTATGCATTCTTACCCGGTGCCGATTCTCTAGTTTCTGTTATGAACCAGCCACCTCTACCACCACTGCCGCCGTTTAAGCTCTCCAATCCCACCGTCCTCACTCTGCGGGGGGACGCGCGCTGGGATCGGGAGTTCTCGTTTGTTTGGGGAGACTTGAAGCTCGCGTCGGAGAAGGCTGGCTACGCGTTGAAAGAGAAGACGCTTCAGGCCGAAGGTCGAGTTGTTGCACAGCTGGGCACCGAGCGGATTGAGGGGAAGAACCTCAAGATCACGGGGCTTGATCTGGCGAAAAAATCGCTGGATAAAGAGGGCTTTAGCTTCTTCTTCTCTGAGGCGAAACTCTTCTCACCGGTGATTCATCTAGCGGCAGACGAGCTACGCTTCTCTAGTGAGACGGGGGCTGAGGCGCGGCGGTTGCTCTTTGTGCCGGGGCCGGAGCCTCGTGGGGAGATCGAAATCTCGGCGGATCGTGTGCGCTCCCAGCCCGGAAGTGGGCGGCTGTTTCTTGAGAACGCGACCGTGCGGCTGCTGCGAAACCGGCTGATCACGTTGCCCAAGCTTGCCCTGACACCCCGCTACGACAAACAACGTCAAGGGCAGAGCCTGGATCTGCCAATTCTCTACAGAACTTCGCGTGTTTCGGGTGTGGCAGCGGGTGTGCGTCTGCCTTTTGCACCCGTTGGAGGGGCGCAGGGGATATTCCTTGTCGAGTCTACAACCAAACAGAGCTGGAATATGCTAGTCACAGCTCGTCGTGAGCTACTTGGGAAGCCAAAAGTGCTGGAGCCGGAAGTGCCCTCACTTTTCACGGGCCTGCGCAACTCCACCCAAAAAGAGCGCAGCTTCGAGGAGCGTGTACGGCCTTTTATCGTCGCCCGTCCCCCTGCCGCCGCCGATCTCTCGGTGCGCCGCTACGCCGCCAGCCTAAGCTCCCCCGCGACACTCGACCCACTTCCTCGGCAGAGTACCCCGAGCCTCACTCTCGATACTGCTGTGGAGTCTAACCGGGAGTTCGTGCGTCGCAGTGGCTTCTTACTGCGTTCGCGCTTGCCCGAGGCGTTGCTGACCGGACGGGTACCCGGACAACGTGGCGAGGGCGGCTGGCTGGCGACTCTGGGCGGTGGGCCGGCACAGGAGAAGCGACTGGATGGCTCGGGGAAGCAGGTCAATGCCGATCGTCTGGTGGCCTCACTGGGCTGGGAAGCGCCCCGGTTTCGGCTAGGCAGGCAAGGGCAGGCAAATGTCTTTTTCGGGCAGACGGAGCAGCGTTACCCACATGCCCATTACAGCATTTCGGAGCTAAGGCTCTCGACGGACTACGGCTTCTCGCTCCAGACGGGCCTCTCGGGTGGGTTGGCGCTTCGCCGCGCAAAGGGGCAATCTCCCTTTCTCTTTGATACCCTGGAGGCAGTCAACGAGGCGCAGCTTCGCGGACAGACCCAGGTGGGAAGCCTGACGATTGCACTTTTAGGCCGCTGGGACATTCAAAGCCATCAGCTCTTCGACTCCGAGGTGGCACTAGGCTGGCGCGGGAAAACCATCGAGCCACGGCTCACGTGGCGCAGGCAAAACCAGCAGCTCGGCTTCACGATCAACCTCCCCGCGCTCACTGGGTTTTAACCCTGCGCGGAGTTTCAGTTTTCCTGATTCGAGGTAAAATTGCCTATGAACACCTTGCCACCACCCGAAACTCCGCGCTCTACGCTCGGAGCAACAAGGAGATTCTGGCCACGTCGCTGAAATAGAGCGTGCAATGACAATGACCGCACGCATCGAGGCGTTTCTGGCACTGGGCCTACTGCTCTTTCTCGCACCTCACGTACGCGCCCAGCTCTTCGAGGCGAAAGTCCGACCGCTGCTGCTCAAGCGCTGCACGCCCTGCCACGGGGCGGAGAAGCAGCAAGGCAACCTGCGCCTGGATAGCAAAACGGGCTGGCAGGCGAGCGGAGTGATCGTCCCGGGCAAGCCCGAAAAAAGCCGCCTGATCGAGCGCATTAAGAGCAAAACCGCACCGATGCCGCCCACCGGTCTGCTTCCCGCGAGCGAGCAAGCCGCACTGGAGACGTGGGTTAGGCTCGGTGCCCCCGACCCGCGAGCCGTGCCTAAGGTAACCACGGCCAGCCCCGCGCTAGGGCCAAAGCTACGGAGCCGTAATTTTGTTATTAGCGAAGCGGATCGAAAGTGGTGGGCATTCCAGCCAGTCAAGCCCCCTGCCGCGCCGACGAGCATTGATACATTGCTCCAGGCGAAACTTACGCCCAAGGGACTGGCGCTCAGCCCTCCTGCCACGCCGCGCGAGCAAGTGCGGCGGCTCTACTTCGATCTCTGGGGACTGTCACCAAGCCCCGAGGAAGTCGCAGCGTTCGAGCGCACCCCAACCGATGCGGCGTGGGCACAGCTTACCGAGAAGTTACTCGCTTCCCCCCACTACGGAGAGCGCTGGGGACGGCACTGGCTGGATATCGTGCGCTACGGCGAGACCAACGGCTACGAGCGCGACAGCGACAAGCCCCACGCCTGGCGCTACCGGGACTACGTGATCCAGAGCTTTAACGACGACAAGCCCTACGATAGATTTATCAAAGAGCAGCTCGCGGGCGATGAGCTTGAAGGGAGCGGCGACGCGGGCATTATCGCCACGGGCTTCTTTCGCTTGCATGTCTGGGACGATGAACCCGACAGCACGCTGGTGGCGGAGTTCGACGATCTGGACGACGTGATGGTGACGACCGGCGCTGCGTTTCTCGGACTCACCATTGGCTGTGCGCGCTGCCACGACCACAAGTACGATCCCGTAAGCCAGCGCGACTACTACACGCTGCTCAGTTTTCTGCGCGGCGTGGATCCCTACGGCCAGCACAAGACCGGCGGCGGCGGGCGGGGCACGGGCAAGATCACGCGGCCTCTCGCCAATCCGGCAGAACAAGCGCTAGCGGTCAGCGAGAACGGTTCCAAAGCCAAGCCAACCTTTATTCTCGCTCGGGGTGAGGTCGGCTCCCCGCGCGACGAAGTCACGCCCGCTTTTCCTGAAGTGCTCGGGCTGCCTGCCCCCACGCTTCCCACGCTCCCCGACAACGCGCCCACCACGGGTCGCCGGATACTCCTCGCCAACTGGATTGCAAGTGATAAGAACCCCCTCACGGCGCGGGTGATTGCCAATCGGCTCTGGCAGCACCACTTTGGGAGGGGTGTCGTCCCCACACCCGATGACTTCGGCCAGACCGGCCTGCGGCCAAGTAATTTGCCCCTGCTAGACTACCTCGCCTCGGAGCTCGTCAGCGGCGGCTGGAAGCTCAAGCGCCTGCACAAACTGATCGTCACCAGTCGCGCTTACCGGATGTC